>JBHHUC010000013.1:0-42183 GCA_046861395.1 Fidelibacterota bacterium | reverse complement strand
CATTGTTAATGTCTGTGTGGCCGTAGAACAATTTGGTTACGGTTTCGGCTTTACCGCCTACATGTTATACATGATATCGGTTGCTGAAGGAGAACATAAGACCGCCCACTATGCCATCTGTACCGGATTTATGGCCCTGGGAATGATGATTCCGGGCATGTTCAGCGGTTGGTTACAGGAAATCATCGGCTATCAACATTTCTTTATCTGGGTATTGATTGCAACAATCCCAGGGGTTGTTCTTATTCCATTCTTACCTCTTGATCCCGAATTTGGGAAGAAAGTGAACTGAACATGTCTGTGAAGATTACCGAACGCTTAGTCGCATTGGATGCCTTTCGTGGCTTAACCATTGCCATGATGATCCTGGTAAATACACCGGGAAGCTGGTCTTACGTCTATCCCCCGCTACGTCATGCTCATTGGCATGGCTGTACCCCAACCGATCTTGTGTTTCCGTTTTTCTTGTTCATTGTAGGGGTCGCCATGCGATTCTCCTACGCCAAATTCAATTATAAACTCAATGTGGGACTGACCAAAAAAATTATCGGTCGAACCATAACAATTTTCCTCATTGGATTGTCGTTGAATGCCTTTCCCTTCATCCGCCAGAATTGGGATTATTCCACCCTGAGGATTCTGGGTGTCCTGCAACGGATTGCCCTGGCTTACGGTGCGGCTGCATTCCTTGTCCTGGTGCTGAAAGACAGACAACAATGGATTACGGCCCTGTCCATCCTCTTCGGTTACTGGTTCCTCATGTGGGCCCTGGGTGGTGACAACCCCTACAGTCTTGAACATAACCTGGCCCGAACCATCGATCTAGCTTTGCTGGGAGAAAGTCATGTATGGCACGGAACCGGTATTCCCTTTGACCCGGAAGGATTGTTCAGTACACTCCCGGCCATCGTGACGGTTATGCTGGGTTATAACGTAGGACGGTGGATCCAACAGGGCGGCAGTAATAATGATATGGTTTTTTCATTGGTTAAAATCGGCGCTTTATGGACGTTCTCCGGCTGGATATGGGACTGGTTCTTCCCTATCAACAAGCAGCTCTGGACCAGCTCATATGTCCTTTATACGGGTGGATTGGCCACTCTCTTTCTGGCCCTGTTCATCTGGATCATCGACATTAAAGGATATAAGAAAATGGTATTCCCCTTTGTGATTTTCGGAACCAATTCCATCTTTGTGTTTGCTGCTTCCGGTTTGTGGGTAAAATCCATTATTCGCTTTAAGTTTGATCTGAACGGAGAAATCGTCAATGGATACACCTATCTCTATCAAACGGTTTTCGTGCCGCTGGCTGGGAATATGAACGGTTCCCTTCTCTTTGCCCTGTCCCATATCCTTGGTTGGTGGTTAGTCTTGTACTGGTTATATCAAAAGAAAATTTATATCAAAATCTAAATGGATCTGGGTATTTCCGGTAGAACCGCGTTGGTATTAGCGGCCTCCAAAGGGTTGGGATTTGGTGTTGCCCGAGCCCTGAAACGCGAAGGAGTTAACACCTTTATCTGTGGCCGAAATCCCGAAACGCTGAAAACCGCTATTATGGCTCTGGAACGGGAAGGAAGCAGCCGCATTTCCGGAGCAATCTGTGATGTTTCGGACAGATCCCAATTACATCAGCTGTTACAGCAATGTCGGGATACCTTTGGTCCTCCGGATATTCTGATCTACAACAATGGCGGGCCCCCGGCGGGAGATCCGAATGAATTTTCCGAAGATGATTTCACCCGTGCTTTCCAGACCGGATTTCTTCCTGCCGTTCATATCATCCGGTCCACATCCCCCGATATGGTTCAGAATGGGTGGGGTCGTATTCTCATCCTGTCCAGTATCTCTGTGCGGCAGCCCCTGGATAGTCTGATCCTTTCCAGTACAATGCGGTCCGCCCTCCAATCTTATCTGAAAACCATATCACGCCAATTCTCCGGTACTGGTGTGACGATCAACGCCATTCTACCCGGCCCCCACGATACGGACCGCATGAAGGAATTATACCGCAACCTGTCCGACCGAAAAGGAATTTCCTTATCTGAAGCACAAGCTCAATTCCTCCATGATATTCCCATGAAACGAGCCGGCACGATTGAAGAATTCGGCGCTTTGGCCGCCTTCTTATGTTCTCGGCAGGCGGCCTATATAACCGGTCAGGCCATTCCCCATGATGGCGGTGCCTTACGGAGTACCTGGTGAGCCGTTCCGTTTTCATTACCGGTGCCAGCAGCGGAATCGGAGAATATCTGGCCTATGCCCATGCCCGCCGGGGTGACCATATCGGACTGTTTGCCAGACGGAAGGATAAACTGGATAAAATTGCCGCTGCCTGTCGGCAATACGGCGTTACCTGTGCCGTCTTCCCGGGGGATGTAACAATGGAGGATGATGTAAAACAGGCTCTGCAATCATTCCACGCGGACCGGGGACAAATTGACATTGTTTATGCCAATGCCGGTATCGGAGCGGTTGATCCCATCTGGCGCGGGGACAGTAAAGAAATTGTTTCACTCATCAACGTCAATGTCCTGGGTGTCATTCATACCGTGTATCCCACCGTGCCATTGATGATTAAACAACAATCCGGGACTATCGTTGTGATCAGTTCCGTAGCCGCTTTTCGCGGTCTTCCCCGCCACGGCAGTTATTCGGGATCAAAAGCAGCCGTCCGGGCCATGGTAGATGGCTGGCGTTACGATCTGACACCCAATCATATTCATATCATGACAATTCACCCGGGATTTATTGCCACTCCCATGGTGCGGAATAATTCTTTTTTACCCTTTTTGATGCCGGTGGAAAAGGCGGCCGATGAAATTCTGCGTGCTGTGGACAAGAAAAAGAAAAATTATGTATTCCCCTGGCCCTGGCGACTGATTCTTCCTCTCCTGAAGTCGCTGCCAGATATCGTTGTCGGCTGGGCTCTTTACCGGCGGTAATTATAAAAGGCCATTCCACCGAAGCGAAATGGCCTTTTATGTAACCAAGGAAGTGTGAAGTTTATTTGAGTAACATGATTTTCCGCGTTGTCGTGAATCCCTCAGTCTGCATCCGGGCCACATATACACCACTGGGATGATTATATCCATTCCAGGTTACGGTATAGCGACCGGCAGATTGATTTTGATTTACCAGTTCATCCACCTTTTCACCCAGGACATTGTAAACGATAATGGAAACAAAGCCATCGTGGGGTAAATCATAGGTGAAGGTAGTCACCGGATTAAAAGGATTCGGATAGTTCTGTGACAACGCAAAAGTCGTCGGAGTATATCCGTCTTCATCATTAGCCAGGATTACCACGGTGGCTTCCTCACTGGGGTCGCCTTCATTTCCACTAAAGTCCGTAGCCGTTATCAAATAATAGAACTGTGAACCCGGCGAAATATCCGTATCCACAAAAGCTGTATCGGTGGTAAAGGCATAAGGCGTTGACAGATCAACACCGGGAGCAGTGGAACGATAGACCGTATAATACTGGAAATCCAGATCCGTGACAGGCCGCCAGGAAAGCTGTACTTCATCATGGTTATCACCCAGTATGGCGGTCAGGTTCCCTGGAACATGGGGAAAGAGATTATCAATGGAATATCCAGCAGCCGGCTCCGAATCATAGAACTCCCAGGGATTCATGGTATGAGCCGTCACTCTGAAAATAGACCAGAAATCACCCGTGGGACCTGTATACATATTGGAATCGACGAGGGTCGGTACAACCGTGGAATAGGGTTCCATTCCATGGAAAGGAACGGTGGCAACGTAGTCCCAGAGCGGGATTTCCGCGTAAGGAAGCAATCGCCAGATACTGAATTCGATAATAGGAAAATCACTGTTATTACTACCTGGCAACCAGACAATATGAACCTGTTTTCCCTGATCCATGGGAACATCGAAAACACCCAGAATCTGGGGTGGATTCACCGTCGGTGGATGCAGTTCCAAAACCACATAGGCCGTATCGTCAGCCGCGACGAAGACTGGGATGGGATCGGAATAACCAAATCCGGGAGCCTGTGCCCAGACATAGAAGGAATCACTGGGAACGTCCATGTAGAAGTACCCGTCTGTTGTGCTCATTGTCATCGTCTGGTAATACATTCCCATGGCATAGACTTCGGCACCGATTACTGGACCACCGGTCATCATATCCACCACTAACCCTTCGATAACGGCGTTCAGGACGATTGGAGTCAGATAGAAATCCTGACTGACATCATTATCCTGCACTGTAATTCCTTCGACGTAAGATTGAATATAGTTTTCTGCTTCCACGACCATGGAATAGACCCCGTTGGGGACTTCAAATTCATAATACCCGTTCATATCCGTCCAGGTATCATTCCAGAAGAAATCATTGCCGATCATCACATGAGCATCGACAATTCCGGCTCCGGTTTCATCATCATACACATAGCCGGAAATAATACCACCGACCGTGAATTCATTGAGGAAGAAATCCATCGCCAGGATATTGTCCTGAATGATGACATGTTCAAAATGCTGACTGAAGTAACCATCGGCACCTACATCCACCGTGTAATCACCGTTGGGCAGGGGTAGATAATAATTCCCATTGGCATCCGTACCGACACCCTGACCGAACATATCATTTGTGGCATGCACCCAGGCATAGGGAACCGGACTTCCGTCGCTGGCATTGAATACCTGTCCTTCCAGCCCGCCGCTGACACTGATTAAATAGATATCAGCGCTTGATGTGCCGGACATGACATTTTGCGGCATGTAGGTAATGGTCACGTTGGGGGGTAACTGATGTTGGGGAATACTCAGAAAATATCCACCAAACTGGTCAGCACCTGAGAATACATGCAATTCATATTGACCATTAGGCCCAATGGGACTTCGTGTCCAACCAATCTCAGACCAGGCCTTCACATGGGGACCACTCCAGGGCATATTGTCAAGATAGACGGTTCCTGATATGGTAGCATCCGTCGAATAGGCTGTGATTTCAACCCAGGTTGTATCATCTTCGGGGACGTAGACGAGCGTATCAGTGGGCACCAGATAGTCGGGTACCAGTTCCATATCATCGAGGCTCAGCCACCATTCACCATCCACCAGAGAAAAGAAGAAGTATCCCGCTTGATCTGTTTCGGTAGAATAGCCGGGACCATCGCCACTGACCCATACCAGAACACTATCCAGCGGATAACCGTTTTCATCGCTTACGATGCCTTCCATCCCGCTGGTTGGTGTGAAGAAATTAAAATCATATCCCGTTTCATGACCAACAACCGGAATATCAAAATAGGCCGTGTCCGGAGCCATACCATCCAGCACTCCGATAAAGTCAAAGGCCAGCAATGACCAGGTGCCGGCATAGGGCAGGTAATTCTGATAGTTTCCGGCACCATCCGTGACCGTCATCCAGGGACTGGCTTCCGGATTATTTTCATTCATGTCGAAGGCAAAAACAATTAGATTGGCCTGAGCCGGTTCGATATGACCGGAAAATGAATAGGCGGTAATCATGGGATCGATAGATAATGATGCCACATCCCACCCTCCATTGTCAGCCGCAGTATAGTAGATCTGCAGATTACTGACATGGTTGGGACCGTCATTAAAGTTATCGACTGTATATTGATAAACACCTGGGGCTGGATTTTCATCCTCAGCACTATTATCGAAAATTTGACTGTAATCACCGAGATCGTAATCCAACGTATCAAAGACACCGTTGCCATTTCCGTCAATCCAGACACCGATTTCAGCAGATATCTCACCAGGAGAAAAATATACTGTCACAGTAAAAGGATCGCCCTGCAGAATATTGGCATCATCCATTCCATTGATAACGATATCGATAGCCGACCCCGTGGAGTCGGAATTGAACGTCGTGGAGCCGTCGTCCTGATAGAGATAATCGAATTCTATCCAGGGGCTTCCCCAGTTCAGACCCGACGAATTGGTTACTTCCATAACAACATAATCATGAGTAGTCCGGGTATAGATCACCCAGATATTTCCAGCGACTACCGGTTGAAAATTATTTCCGCCACTCCAGTCCCATGAAATTTCCGTCCAATTCACCGCAGTATCCGTAACGGAAGGAACCGTTTGTACCGCATACATGCTACTGTCCGGTGACAGATAATAAAGCAGACTGGGATCTGTAAACGCAGTGCCAAACATCGCTTCATTCCCGAAATTAGCGCCTTCGTTACCGGATAGAATAACATCCATTCCAGTGGTATCGCTGCCATTCATTCCCGAAAAAAAATGAAAATAAAGTGAATCGGGATGAGTCGATAGCCGACCGCTGCCAAAGATTAACTGACGATTAACATCGCGGGTTGCTTGTCGGCTTCCGTGATGTGCAAAAAAACCGGGTGTGTTCGGCAAGTTCGGCTTTTTTGCATTCATTTGCTTCTGATCAGGATTTAGTGATTGAGAACGATGTTGATTGAACTCTGCTTTGAATTTTTCCAAAGCCTGCAGCATTCTGACTTGTTTCACTTGTTCAACGGAGGGGCGTTGTGTCTTGGATTGAAAATTTGGGTCTGAACTTTTTCCGGTAACCAGTCCGACAATTAATATCAGGCTAATTATAACAGTTCGTGGAATAATTGATTTAAAATGGCACACCATGACCGCCTCCTTTTTTTAGGTTGCTGTTATGGCAGAAGTTATCTTTAAATGAGCGCCAATCCTGTGACGAGGCTCAAGTCTATACTGAATATTTTAAACTAATTAATTGTGATGCCCCAGGGACAAAAGTCGTGGTTTATTCTGATGCGGAATAGAATGAATCGGCCTGGTCGGCGAATCGGAAATCCAGTGCGGTAACCCCGGCCGCATCATGGGTGGAAAGGGTTACGAAAACCCGGCCCCAGGTCAGTTTAATATCAGGGTGATGGTTCAACTGTTCCGCACTGGCAGCCAGTTTATTGATAAAAGTGACCCCATCCATATAGATTGAAAAAGAATACTCTTTTTCGATGGCATCACCGGTATAGGTCCACCCAGAGCGATTGGCCAGCTCTTGCTGTATTACCGTCTGAGACAATCTCTTTATGATACCACCGGGACATTGGCTTTGAATTCAGATCGCAACCAGAGAACGCCGACGGAAACCGCTACCAGAGAGGAAATCATCATAGAATACCACACCCATTCCAGGGGTTTATGATAAACCTGGGTAAACAACAGAGACAGCGGAACCGATAATCCCAGCACCCGAATGACGGTAATCGTTAATTGGGGTAACCCCCGACCCAATCCCTGCATGATCCGACCAACATTAATGCCCACGGCAATCGCTGGATAAACCAGACAGATGAGTCGCAGATAATTGGTTCCGATAGTGAGAATACCGATTTCCGACGTAAAAATGCTCATAATTTGGCCTGCGAATATATAGATTAACAGAGAAAGAACCATTGTAATTCCGACAGCCCGGGATATGCCATATTTCGAAATCTGTCGCACCAGTTGATATTTTTCTGCGCCATAGAACATACCGACCAATGTCGTTAAGGCTGTGCCGATGCCCATTATCGGCAGAAAAATGATCATATCAACACGTCCGGCAACCTGATAGGCTGCCACTGCATCAGAGGAGAAAGATGTCAGAATCCGGTTAAATACAGCACTGCCAGTTGCCATGATAATCATTGAAAGGGAAGCAGGAATACCGACTTTCAAGATTGTAATGATAATATCGCTGGTCCAATGAAAATGTTTCATATCAAAGGTAACATAGGCGTGTTCCTTGACAAACAGCATATAGAGGAATATACAAAACACAATAATCTGACTGATGATGGTTGCAATCGCCGCGCCGGTAACACCGTAATTCAGAACGAAAATAAAAATGGGATCAAGAATAATGTTCAGGATCGTACCAAAGCCGGCCACCATCATAGGGAATTTCATATCTCCTTCCCCTGATAGGATGGATCGGAAAAAACTGGAAAAAACCATGAAAGGTAATCCCATGGCAATGACATGCAAATATTGCCAAGCGTAACGGTGAATGTCGCCCTCCGCCCCTAAGAGGCTTAACATCAAGGGGCCTTTCCATAATCCGATGCCCGTTAAAAATAAACTGATAACAGCTCCCATGACCATTGCATGTTCGGCGGCATTATCTGCGCTCCGTTTACGCCCCGCTCCGATAAACCGGGCGATTGCAGCGGTTACACCTGCTCCCAAGCCCATGGTCAACCCCAGGACTAGGAAGAGGAGGGGCATGTTGAAAGCCACGGCAGCAATTTGGTGTCCTCCCAGACGACCAATAAAAATCATATCGACCACGGTGTACACCGTGTGAATAGCCATCCCTGCCATTACGGGGATTGCCAATGTCCATAGCGCCTTAAAAGGGTTGGATAGAAAACTATCCAGTCGGGATTCTTTCTGCATTTGGTTCCTGTATTAGCATTAAAGTTACAGGAAAATGCGTGTTTATGTAATATCGATATCCGTCCCGCGGATATTAGTTGGCTCAGGAAAATCCTGACGGTGCGTTGCATCCGCCGGAATGGCTATCGGAGCTTCCGGTTGAACCTGTACTAATCATCGGGGCGCTCAATTGGCGCTGTGCTTCATTCTTGTTACATTGGGGACAAGTAATTTCTTCATCGGGAACCAAACTGGAAAAGACCAGTTCTTCAAAATCGGTATCACAATTTTTACAATGATAATCATAAATGGGCATGATTTATTGCTCCGGTTTATCGTTCAATTCTTCTGACTCAGCCTGAGTATGGGGCAGATGGCCTCAAGTCCCGATTCCAAATTTTGGAAAAACATACCGGGTGAGCATATACCATATGGTAGAAATGATAGCAATTTGAACAACGTCACTCATACGGCATCCACTGCCTGTCGTAACAAATCGTTTACTTTTCCGGCCATTTCATCCAGTCCATCCAAACCGGTGATGGCCAGCATTTTTTGGGCATTGATGGCCGCCACGGTGGTTGAGCCATCTTCATTTTCCCATAATACCACATTACACGGCAATAATAGCCCGACGCCGTTGTCTGCTGACAGGGCCCGATGGGCAATTGGAGGATTACAGGCACCTAAAATAATGTATTTTTTAAAATCCACATCCAGTTTTTTCCGTAGCGTATCCTTTACATTGATTTCCGTGAGGACACCGAAGCCCTTTTCCTGTAATGTGTTACGAATTTTTTGATTTACTTCATCAAAGGATTTTGTGACAACCCGTTTATAACCATAATTCATATTAATTTTTCCCTTTTTCTGGTAATGTCCAAAGAATACCGATGATACTGCCAAAGACCGTTGCATTGAGAGGATGCCCGGTGATGGCACAGGTGCCGGTTTTACAACCGATGAAATAATAATAGGCAAACCCTGCCAAAGCTCCGCCGGTTATTCCGATGAACGGTTTCAGCCGGTTACGGTTTATTGGATTGTGTAATTTCATTGAGTTTTTGGATGATCCTTTCCTGTTTGGTTACACCTTTACTGGCTATAAGTTCACCCAAGGTTCCCCAGACTGGCTCCCCGCAATAGACACATACCAGTCCCATGTCCGCCAGGGGCTTGACTACTATGGGATAATCTCGGACCAAATCCTCTATATAGATATCGCTGTCAATCATTTTACTTCGTTGTTAACTGCAATGTTTTATACAACCGATCCGATACGTCATCGGGAATGGCTTGTTCATTCTCGGTACTTCGGTACAGGTTTATGGTCTGTTTTACACTATCCACGTAAATTTTACAGTCGGGACATTCTTCCATATGCTGAGCCACTTCTCGGAACAAATCAGCATCAATATCCTGGCCCAACTGCTGCTCCAGCAATTTCAGCAGATTTTTCTTGTGGTTATTCATAATCTGTTCCCTCCATACATTTCAGATGACGTGCCAGCTGGTCCCGCAGAAACAGCCGTGCTCGCATGAGCCTCACCTTTACATTTGCTTCACTTATTTTCAAAATTTCACTGGTCTCCTTGGTGGATAGATTTTCTAAATCCCGCAATACGAATACTGTGCGATAATTGGCCGGTAATGCATCCACGGCCTTGGTCAGACATTCACGGAAGGCACCATCCTCCAGCTTCTGTTCCAGATGATCAGGCCATTCACTTAACTGTGATCCCCGGATAACGGTAAAATCGGGTTCATCGATGGAAACATTTTTTTCACTTCGTTTCTTCTCTCTTATTTTCCCCAGAGCAACATTGGTGGACACGCGATACAGCCAGGTATAAAATGATGAACGACCGGAATATTGATTTATTTTCCTCATCATGATAAGAAATGTTTCCTGTAGTACATCCTCCGCATCTTCTTCATTTCGCATGATGCGGATAGCCAAGCTGTATATCCTTCCGGAATACATTTTCACCAGTTTGGCAAAGGCGCTGGAATCACCGCGCTGCGCTTGTTCTATGATTTCCTGTTCCTGGGAAGAATTGTATCCGTTTTTCTGCTCGACAATTTCGGATTTTGTTAATTCATTCATTGGATGTTGATTCTGGCTATCGGTTACGGTTCATTATACAGACGTAAACGGCCACAGTAACGGTATTACCAGTGTGGCCATAATCCATAACAGGAATGATAAGGGGAAGCCGACTTTCATGTAATCGGTGAATTTATATCCCCCCGGTCCGTATACCATGAGATTTGTCTGATATCCCACCGGAGTAATGAACGATGCTGAGGCGGCAAAACAAATGGCAAAGATAAACGGTCTGACTTCCAGTCCCAATTCTGCTGCCATGGCCATGACAACCGGAGTCATGATAATGGCTGTGGCCGCATTGGATGAAATTTCTGTCAATAAAATCGTGACCAGGTATACAGCAGCCAATACAGCATAGGGAGCAAATCGTTCCGGAACCATACGGACAATTTGTGCTAATTCATGGCCGATCCAATCGGCCGTACCCGAATGCTGAATTACGATTCCAATTGGGATTAAGGTTGAAATGAGGATGATCACTTGCCAACGAATGGCCCGGTAGGAATCATTGGGTGTCATGACATTGAATAGCCACAGAATAGCGACCGCAATAAGGGCACCCTTCAGGATCGGCACCAGGCCGGTGGCAGCCAATATAACGACCAGAATAATCAAGGCCAGACTTACCCACCAGAAGCGACGCTTATGTAAAACCGAGCTATATTCTTCCAAAACAATGAAATCATCTTTCCCGGCCATGGTTTCGATTTTATCCCGGGGACCATATACCAGGAGAGTATCATAGGCAGACAGAACAGCATGGGCGATCTTTAACCGCAGGATCTCACCTTCTTTTCGAATGGCCAGAACAAAACTTCCAAACTTGCGACGGAAATTCACCGATTTGAGGGTTTTCCCGATCATGTCCGATTTTTCAGTCAAGAGACATTCGACCAGAATATTCTCATCCTGCTGCAGTTCTTTTTCATTCAACTTCCGATCGGTGAGCATGGCAACTCGTTCCACTTCCTTCATTCGCAGGAAATTATCCAGCGAACCGCGAACAAACAGGACATCTCCCTCCTGCAGTACTGTATTACGAATATTCGTTGTAATATGGCGTTTGTCACGCAGAATATCCAGAACAGTAACATCATAATTCTGGTTAATATTCCGCTCCAGACAGGTTTTTCCAATCAAGGGTGAATCGGCTTCGATTTTCAATTCAGTAAGGAAACCGCCCATGTGAAAACTTTTGGTTAAACTGGAAGTCACCGTCCGTGATGGTAATAATTTCCGGGCAATGAAAAGGATATAGGCAATCCCAACCATGAGAGGGAATATTCCATATTTCGTGAATTCAAACATACCCAGGGCCCGTTGCCCGGGATATTCCACCAGCAAGGAATTCACAATCAAGTTCGTAGATGTTCCCACCAGCGTCAGTGTTCCGCCCAGTATTGCAGCATAACTCAGGGGAATCAGGAGTTTGGAAGGACTGATCCGATAAGTCTGGGCAATACGGATTGTAATGGGAATAAAAATTGCCACGATGGCAGTATTATTGACCAGGGCGCTTGCGATGGCAATGGTAACCAGGAATAAAAATAATCCGACCGTAATGTTTTTATTGAACATCCGGTTTATCTTGACCACCAGGAATTCGAGAATATGCGTTTTTTCCACGGCCATACTCAGGATGAATAACAAGGCAATGGTTATCACCGCCGGATTGGAAAAACCGGTAATGGCCTCGGATGGCGTCAGAAATCCGATAAGGAGAAAAAAGGCCAGCATGGCTAGCGCTGTAACCTCGATGGGAAAGGTTTCCGTGACAAAAAGAATAAATGCCACGGCAATCGTCCCCAGTACAATTGCAATATCAATCGACATGGAAAAATCTAAGTATATTTCCAACCCCGAAAAAGGACAGGATCACTTTCAGGATCGAATATGGAATTATATTGCTACTTCATCTACCTGTGATGCATTCATATGCTTTTTGGCATAGTCCAGATAGATTTTTTCCTTGATAAAGATATCCATCAGGTCGGGGTCAATATGAGCATCATTCCGCATGAAGCCTAATATTTTTAGGGCCTGACTGAGTGTCTTACCTTTTTTATATGGGCGGTCCCGAGCTGTTAGAGCTTCGAAGATATCGGCAATGGCCATAATCCGTGCCTGGACCGACATTTCATCCCTGGTCAATCCCTGGGGATAACCCGTGCCATCCAGTTTTTCGTGATGCCCACCGGCATATTCCGGGACATTTCTTAAATGTTTCGGGTAGGGCAATTGATTCAGCATCCTGATCGTCTGGGTAATATGACTGTTAATCACTTTCCGCTCTTCATGAGTCAATGTTCCCCGAGCGATATGCAAGTTGTAAACTTCTTCTTCATCCAGAACGGGAATTCGTTTCCCATTCAATTTCCATTGATATTGGCGGGCAATCCGACTGACCCGGTCTTTTTTATCCTGGCTCATGAATTCACCGCCGATATTGGCTTCCTGAAGAAAGGCCAAATCGGATCTTATTTGCCGAGTCAAATCACGATAATGGGCATTGACTTTTCGTATTTCACGATTCCGATTCTTGTCCGACAATGTCTGATTTTTATACAATTTCATCAGGGCTTTCTGACGCCGTATCTCCACATCACGGATCAATACTTCGAAGCGGGTTTCCACGGTATGAATTTTATCATATATCGTTTCTAGTTTGGTGGATTTATCCACGACATATTCCGGCGTGGTTACCTTGCCGCAATCATGTAACCAGGCTGCAATTTTAAGTTCATACATCTGGTTTTCCGTGAAGTGAACATCAGCCAGCGGTCCTTCCTTGGTCTTATTCACTGCTTCTGCCAGCATTAAGGTGATTTCCGGTACCCGTTCGCAATGTCCGCCGGTATATGGTGACTTGGCATCAATGGCCGATGCGATCAATTTGATAAAGCTCTCAAAGAGTGTTTCTAAATCCTTAATCAGATTCTTATTGGTGATGACCACAGCTGCCTGTCCAGCCAATCCTTCCACCAATACCTGGACCCGTTCCGAAAATGAAATTGTTTCACCCGTTACGGGGTCGGTCGCATTCAGAAGTTGAAGAACACCAATAATTTCATCCTGATGATTTTTCAATGGCACGGTGAGGAAGGACTTCGAGCGATAACCGGTTTTTTCATCAAACATCTTGGTCCCACTGAAATCAAAGCCTTCCGCTTCGTAGGCATCATCAATATTCACCGTTTCACCCGTCAATCCCACGTAGGCTGCGATCATGGTGGTATTTGGTTTTCCGTCCTCGTCGTACAGGCGTACGGGATAAAAAGGAATGTCATTCCCCGTGGTTCCCCCCATGTGGTAATTCAGGGAATCCGTCATCATGATTTCAAATTTTAACCGATGATCGTCTGTCATCATATATAATGTACCACCATCCGCATTCGTAATCCGTTTGGCTTCCAGCAGAATCATTTCCAGTAGGCAGTCCATATTTTTCTCTTTGGTCAAGGCCAGACCTATTTCGGAAAAACGCTCGATCTGAGATTCCAGATACTGGATATATTGTTTCAAAGGGTCCGGAGCCAATTCAATGGCCCGTGCAATATCTTCTGGGGATAATTGATTTGATTTATTCATTCTATTCCTTGCTTAATTCCTTTTCATGAATCTAAAAACCTTTTTGACGGTTCTCAATGAATGATTCACGCCAACCACCACGACCTTTACCTGATATGGTTGGGCTTTATGTCCGTATACAGTGGCAAATAATTGCTCTAAATTCACATCATGGAATCCAGGATAATCGAACGCATTACCTCCCTGGCGCAAACGCTGGCAACCGATGACATTGTACCGGCCAGTGAATTACTTTCTCTGGGACAGGAATTACCAACCGGTTCACCTGATATAGTACGGGCCTTTCTTGAACTCGCCCATTTCCGTTCGGTGAATCGTGTTTTTCATAATTCACCGTACCAAAAACAGTGGGTGGACTTAATCACTCACCTGCTTATTGCCTCTGAATATCATCTGGGTATATGTTATCGACAGCGGGCACAACGATACGCCAATAAGCCATTATTTCAATGGATCACAGGCCAAACAATCCAAAAGATGACGTATACTCAGGCCTGGTCACTCACCAAGCAGATTGCCGGAAGTATCGGCAATCATGTCAACCCGGTCATAGGCATTTTCACACCGAATAGCCGCTACGGTGCCTTGGTTGATCTGGCGTGTCTGTCCTTCGCATTTCGTGTCATTCCTATTCCCACCACTCTCTCACAGGAACATTTTCAATACATTCTTCATCATGCCGGTATTACTCATTTATTCCTGGGCGGTACCGAACAAATAACACTGGTGGAACAGATCAGTAAAAGTATTTCATTGCCTCAGGTCATTCTGTTTCCCGGCGCGAAATCTGAAATGTTTGAAGCCACGTCCTGGGAAACCTTTCTTGCCAACGGAAAAACAGCTCCTGAGCCGTCACATTCCCGATTGGATATGAATGGCATTGCCTCCATCATGTATACCTCAGGCACCACGGCCGATCCCAAAGGCATTATTTTCAGTCAAACAAATATTATGAGTAAACGATTTTTCCGCCCCTTGGCATTACCGGAAATATCATCCCGCGATACTTTTTTAGCCTACCTTCCTCTCTACCACACCTTTGGTCGTTTTCTCGAAATGATGGGAAGCCTTTACCTGGGGTCAACCTATACTTTTGCCGAATCACCGGGGTTTCAATCCCTGCTGAAGGATTTCCGGCTGGTGAAACCCACTGTATTCATCAGTATTCCAAAACGGTGGATTCAATTGTATGATTATGTACAGGATTCCCTGGTTTCGGGAAATGGCGTCCCGGCCCGGAAAACCATCAAACGCTTAACGGGAGGACAGCTGAAATGGGGACTCAGCGCAGCGGGACATCTGGATCCCGGAATCTTTCAGTATTTTCAGTCTCAGGGGATTCAACTACTCAGTGGGTATGGAATGACCGAAGCCACAGGAGGAATCCTCATGACGCCACCGGGGGACTATGTGAATGAATCCGTGGGTAAACCGCTCCCGGGAATTGAAACACGATTAAATGACGACGGCGAATTGCTCCTACGGGGATGTTACGTCACCTCCGGTTATTATCCTGAATCACCCCAAGGTGTTTTCAAGGATGGTTGGTTCTATACCGGAGATATTTTCCGTATTAAGAGAGGGCATTATTTCATCATCGACCGTAAAAAGGAAATATATAAAAACAGCCGGGGTCAGACCATATCACCGCAAAAAATTGAAAACATGTTTCTGGATTTCGATTCGGTAAAATCCGTTTTTCTAGTTGGCGACGGACAGGAATACAACACGTTATTGATTTATCCCGATATGAAAAACATTCCCGAAGAACAAAAAACTGATCTCCAGAAATGGTTCACACCTATTGTTCAATCGGTGAATACATTTCTGGCACCCTATGAGCGAATCGTTCAGTACAGTGTTATTCCCAGAGATTTTTCACGCGAAAAAGGGGAACTCACTCCCAAAAAGACATTCAAACGCAAGACAGTTCTGCAGCATTTTACCGAATATATAAGCCCCATGTACCAACGGAATTATATCTCCTGCTTCTTCCAGGAATACGAAATCCGGATTCCAAACTGGCTGATGCGGGAATGGGGTGTGACTCGCAGCGATATTCGCTGGGATGGTGAATGTCTTCATCTGAATAAGGATGATAAAAGCCTGAAACTGACTTACCAGAAAACGTCCGCCACGGTAGGTTCTTTTCTTTATCAATTGAATTATCCGGTTATTGATTTGGATGCTTTCCTCAAACGACCCGATCTCTGGCTGGGCAATGAAGACCTGATTCTTTTCACCGGAAATGTGGCCTTTCGGAAAAACAAGGATAAACCAGATTGCCATTTAGAATTGGATGAAAAGGCACTTTTTCCCGATCTATTTCATCCGAAAACCACGAAGGATTTCATTCGGTTTGTACAGGAAAAATCCGTCACCTTGTCATCGGTTCACCAGGCAGCTATGATGTTCCATCATCAAGACCGTTCCATTGTGATACAGGCCTTGAGTCATCTTGATTTTGTCTTGGCGCAATCTGAAGAATTCAAAGAAATTATCCTGCGGATAATAAAACGCTTGTGCCACTATCCTGACGACGAGATTCAGTTTCAGGCCCTGAACAGTTTGCTCCCCTATTTAAGCGGGGAAGAATTTATTACCCTGTTACTTCCTGTGCTGGCTTTTGCCCAGAAGCATGGGGCATCGGATAATGCGGATCTGGATATATCCCGTTTTCATAAAGGGCATTTCAAAGCTGTCATGCATCATTTGCAGAACCAGAAACATTCCCTCGCATCACTATCTTCCGGTGATTACCATTGTATTGCCGTATTACTGGGAATTGTTGCTGCTTATTGCTCTCATCATCCGTCGACCTATCTGGAAGGGCGGAGAGAGTTGAACTGGTGGCGTCGTTTCTGTCCAGATCCTGCTACTGCCCGATTGGCTGAGGAACAGTTGCAATCAATGATCCAAGCCTTCCGTCTATGGCTGGGAGCGACAGTTCAGGTCACCATCGATCCTGAGACTGATCAGGAATACGGTTGGCAGGATGTCATTGAATTCGATGATAATGTTTCGGAAGCCATGCGTCCCCACCTGACCAAAGGCTTATCGGAAACCAGTTTATTGCGTGAATCCATATTCATTTTTGCCCATAATAAGCTGATCCAGCTGAATGATATCCCCTTGAAGGGAATCTGGGTTTCCAAACTGGGAGAAGCCCATGGCAAGCTGGTTTACCGGGTGTTGGTCCAGACCCGATATCATGAATCCTTTAATCTGGTCATCAATTATAATCAGTCCCTGCCTAAGGAATTCCTGGAGGAAGAAATCCAGTGGTTAATCGTCATGTCATCCCGGGAAGGAGGCCGGAAACTGGTTGAGGATTTTGGTGGTTACTGGCCGGAACATCAATGTTATACGGAAGAATATATTCCCGGCGAAACGCTTTCCCAGTACCTGGAGCGCAACCGACAGGAAATTAACGGCGGGAAGCGAGTGGATCGCTGGCAAATGCGTTGGTTACATTTTATCTGGAACGGTTGCATGGCCTATTTTGATTTCTGGTATCGGACCAATTATTCCTATATCATTGCCGACCCCTCACCTGCCAATTTGATTATCCCGGAATATGATTATACTAGCGGAACCCGCTTGATTTCCATATCGAATCGAGTACAGAATAATAATTTTGCTCCCTTGTTGTTTTCATTATGGGAAAATTTCATTCTCAAAACGGAAGCCCAGTATCGTGGTTTACAACGGATGGCGGACTGGGAAATTCTGTTCACAGCCCTGATTCAGGTCGTATCCGTTAAAAATGGATTGGAACTATTACGGCAGTTGCAGCGTGATATCCGCCAGCCGGACTTGCAGGAAAAATGTACCGCCTATGATCTTACGCCCCAACGCATCGATGATTTCATTACGGAAATAGTTTCCTACGGCGTATTAACCAAACAAGTGACCTTTGCCGCCTTGCGGTACAACCGCTGGCTGGAATTAAATCCTAAAGCCACCAAGGAAGCCCGGGGCAGTATTCTGCTGGAATTATATAAAGATTATCAACTGCGCGATCTCCTGGAACATTATCCTGAAACACGGATTCGCTTCTTTCTCATGACCTGTTTCAAGGACAGCCCACCGGAGTTTAGAGATATTCTTACTCACCTCCAGAAGGATGTCCGCGCCCGGGCCATTTCTCTGCAGGAGATGGATCAGAATATTCGCATGATTTTGGAAAAGATGGACATTAATGATGAAGATGAGTATTTCCTGACCCGGTTATTGTTTGAACATATTCAAGCTCAGGACTTCGGCAAACTGGTTTCATGGGATTTCGGTCAGCAGGGCCGTCTGGACCTCATCACGACCATCACCGATGATACGGGCGAATACTACCGTATCCGATCAGCCTTTCATCCCCGGGAAATTGCCGGGTTTTATGCCATTCTGAGTCAGGCCAATATGGCGGCTCCCTTTCATCAGGATCACCAATTCCTGCTCATGCTGGATGCACAAAACCACGTCATTGGAGGAATTTACTGGAAAGATATTGGAAATTCTACCGCTTACTTAGAACGAATTGTCATTCGTCGGGAATTTCAGAAACGGGGTCTCAGTGCCAGACTTCTGAATGAATTTTTCCAACGTCTGACCCATCTGAATTATCAATACGTTACGGTTGGTTTCTTCCAGGCCGGATTATTTTATAAGCACGGATTTACAATCAATAAGCAATTCGGTGGTCTGGTAAAAATCCTGACCCCGGAATAATATGGTTTAGACTGTACCGGGAAAGGGACTCGAACCCTCACATCCAATGGATACCAGATCCTAAATCTGGCGCGTCTACCAATTCCGCCATCCCGGTAGAATTTGCATCGCTGAAATTACGGAATAGACCCCCGTTCATTCATAGAAAAAGGGCATCGTTTGACGCCCTTTTTCCGGTCATTATCGTTGCTAATGAATTATTTAATCAACAGCATTTTCTGCGTCGCCGTGAACTCGTTGGTGCGTAATTGATAAATATATACACCGGCGGCAACCTGTTGATTCTGATTATCCGTGGCATCCCACAACACGATCCGTTTACCGGCCGGTTGCACTTCATGAACCAGTGATTTGATCTGGCGGCCCATTAAATCATAAATGATCAATGAAACCAATCCTTCTGCCTTGAGGTCGTATTGAATCTGTGTTGTTGGATTGAAGGGATTGGGATAATTCTGATATAAGGCGTATTGAGCCGGAAGTTCCACAACATCATCCGTTCCCACCGTAGAACTGATAATTCCATAGCCCGTCTTTCCGCTGCTGACCGGTTGGAGATTGATATCCGCCCCGCTGACTGAACCGTAATACAGTAGAATCGCTTCGGGTTCGCTGACCTGACCTTCCACCGTAAGAATGGGACCGTCACCGATGGTAATTCCGGTGGCGAATTCATACGCCAGGATTCCGAGGGAACCGTCAGGATTTTCTCCTGAAATTCCATCGATTGTTCCGGAGGAGAAACGACCCACAGGCGTAATATTCAGCGCCGTGAAATTGAATGGTAAATCAAATAATTCCAGGTCGACAACATAGACCGGAGCCGTATTAGCCAGGGTTATGTCAAAGGTTACGATATTATTCGCATCCGGGCCGGAAATATTTCCGAACCCAAATAGAGCTTCAGGAGCCCCGATGTAGATTTCCGGGGGAACAACAGCCGTATGCATGGGCAGATTATTCACATCAGAAACCACAACCGTGGGAAAATCAAAAGAAACATCGGTTCCCGGGGGAGCGGTTGTGTTGATGGAATAATAAATATCCGCGACATGACCCGTACCGGGTGGAATCGGATTTGTCAACGTATTGTCAAACAACAAAATTCTGAATTCACCGCCGGTGTTGGTGGCATCAATCGTCCAGTTGGAAAAATCGACATAATTGGTTGGCGCGATCGTCACACCCATGACCTGATCAGGCACATCCACAAGAAAGACCTGTACACCATGAACATCCTGGGTGGAATTAATAACCAGAGGAATGGTTACCATGTCACCGGGATTCCCGGCCGCACTGCCAAAAAACAGGGTCTGAGTTTCAATCGTAACATGAAACTGTCCCGGTTCTGCCGTCCAAGGCATTTCATTGTTGGCCAGGTCAACAATACTGGCGGCAATAAATTCTACCGTTGCCGTTCCCTCTTCTTCACTAAATCCACGGACCACCAATCGACAAATAGCTCCGTCACCGGAAGGAATAGGAGTTCCCAAACTGATTCCTGTAATAGCCATGTTACCGCTTGGCAGTTCCACAACATCAAGACTCCAACCTGTGGTACGGTCGGTTTCCAGAATGCTTTCACCCAGGAAATAATCGGGTATATCGGAAATTTCAAGATAGAAGAAGCCAATCTGCGTTTGGTTATTCAAATATATATTCAACGTGTCGGTGGTACCGGATAAGGCTGCACCGTCGTCTATGGATAATTCCACCCATTCCAGCGGAGTCCCGGTTACGGTATTGGAAGGCATTGATTCGCCGCCGGGTGAGTAAACTGAGGTAACATAATAATAATAGGTGTGACTGTTGAGTACATCGGTATCGACATATTCCGTCACATCAGAGCCAAATACCTGGATAATGGCAGGTGTTTCTCCTTCTTCCCAACGATAAAGATTAAAGCCTGATAATTCCCGACTAACACTTGTTGCATTTTCCAGAGGATGTTCCCAATCCACTTTCCATTCATAAGGGATGCCATTGGGATAAGCCGCAATAACATCTGCCTTGTCCGCAGTAATGACCCACTGACCCAGTTCATTAAAATCAAAATGAATATTCGTGGCAATCCTGCCGTCGGCACCGAAGGACACAGTGATATCATCGACGGCCCAACCGGAGGCCCAGGCCCCATTATCATTGGAATGGAATGCAATATATAATTGTGGTGTACCAGCATAGGCCGAAAGATCCACAGTTTCATTCACCCATTCGGCATTTGCAGCCAGGGTTGCCACTTCCGTGAAGTTCTGACCATCGGTGCTGACTTCAATATGGGCGGTCTGACCATAGGCGCCATCATAAAACGATTCAAAATTAAGAAAGATGTCCTGTGCATTGCCGGCATTGATGGAGGGAGTAATTAAATAATCGACCGAGCCGTCATCGTCGGCTGCATCATCATTCGAACAAGCATACCAGGTGTGAGGTGGAATGGGCCAAAAAGAGCTGGAACCATCCTGTGTCACAAACCAACCGACGGCGGAGTTGGTAGTCATTGTCCAATCGGCCGGAATAACACCCTCTTCGAAATCTTCGGAAAAGTCCAGGGGAATCGGACCGTAGGGCGGATCCCACATCAGGGGAACCTGACCATCCAATCCAGAAACGGCTTCCAGGTTATGTGGCTCTTCCATATATCCGGGAGAGACATGGACCGTTCCGGAATCAGTGCCGGCAACCCAGTAAACACCGCCGATGTCATCAGTAACGGTAACATTGGCCAGGTTAACACCCACAAAGGATTCAAAGGCATTATAGTGAATTGTGAAATCGATACTGAGGACTGCGCCCATTCCCGGTGCTACATTATCATTGGTTGTGCTATAAACAACGAAACGCATGCCTGAGGGGACCTGTGATGTGTCCACTGTAAACCCCGTGGTTCGGGTTGTCAATTGAACATTGGTGATATCCAGATAATCCGGTGTATCAAACACATCAAACTGAAACCCGCCAACAACACCATCATTGGTAAGGTTCAAATCCAGGGTAACCGTTTCATTTACATCGGCCGAATCACTGGTCAGGGACAGATTAACAACCGACCCAATCTGTATCTGGCCACCAGTTCCGCTTGCACTCAACACCGTCCCGTTACCGTCACTGACAATAATATTGGAAAGATCCATTCCAATAACAGCACTGAGAACGTTGGGCCCGGAAAAGTGCAGATACATCACCGTGTCCGAACCAGCGGGAATGGTTCCGGTACCGGCTCCGTTATAGAATACAATCCGCGTGGAAGCATCATCCAGAGGATTGAAATCTCCTGTGAAATCAGGAAATGTACTGTAGGGTGTAATTCCCGTTAAGGATATCCAAGCCGGATTCAATGTAATATCAAATTGCATTCCCCCAATATTATCAGCCGGGTTGGAAACCACAACCGGGACAGACACCGTCGTCGGATATGCATCTACACTAACATCTATTAAATCGACCGAAACCTGCCCAAAGAGCGGTAATCCCAACATAGCCAGAATCATTGCAACTGAAATTTGTCTTCCGGTGAACCTCATGGACTTCCTCCACACTTGTGTATGTATGATCAAATTATTGTGAACTTTTCCGCAAATATTCTTCAAATGAATGAAGGCATTTTACCAGAATAATCATTACGAATCAATAAAGGAAAGTAATGAATTTCCTCCGACGAGTCATTAAAAAAAATCGAATAATTCCAATCGTTTGATACACAACACAACCAAAAGTGCAATAATTATTGATATTTATTACTTTCCCGTAGAGATACGGCGATCCTGACTTATTGCTGGCGATAACCGCGATCAAGGTAAGATTGTAATTTTTTGTATTTAATCGTAATGACATCCCCCGATGGACTGATGACATTCACTTTTTCATTTCGTCCAATTTTTTGTTCCACATGAATCGGAGCCCGGCTGACCTGAGCGGCCTGACCCCGGTTGCTCCCTGAAGATCCCTGAAAACCCATTCCCGAGGAATCAGCGTGTTGTACCTGAATGTTTCGGGCCTGGGGCTGGCGGGGACGGGTAGGCGTCGTAATGCCTTGAATCTGTGTGCGGAATAAACGTCGAACGGTTTCCCGGTTCATGTCAGCCATCATTTCCTGAAACATGTGGAAACCCTCTGATTTGTATTCCAATAGCGGATTTTTCTGTCCGTAAGCCCTAAGATTTATCCCCTCCCGCAACTGGTCCATACCATAGAGATGATCTTTCCATTTTTCATCAATGGTACGCAGAATAATGAATCGTTCGAATCCGCGCATGAAATCTTCCGGTACCATTGATTCGCGTACCCGGTACATATCATTGGCTTCAGTCAGAATAAAATCGCGGACATCTTCCAATGTAATCTGATCCAGTCTTTTATCACCAGCAATGGTTTCCGGCGCCGGATCAACCAACATATGAGTTGAAATAATATTTCGAAGGCGATCCCAATCCCACTGGTCCGGTGTCCGATCTTCATATTGAGCCAGTTCTTCATCAACAAAGGCTTCCATGATTTCCTGAACGGTTTCCTTCATATCAGCGCCGTGGAGGGACATATTTCTCAAATCATAAACCACCTGCCGCTGTTGATTCATCACATCATCATATTCCAGCAAATGTTTTCGTATGCCAAAATTCCGGGCTTCGACTTTCTTTTGTGCATTTTCAATGGCCCGGGTCACCATTCGGTGCGTGATGACTTCTCCCTCTTCCAATCCCATTCTATCCATGACGGCGGCAATTCGTTCACTTCCGAACAGACGCATGAGATCGTCTTCCAGGCTCAAATAGAACCGGGTGGAACCCGGATCGCCCTGGCGGCCACAGCGACCACGTAACTGCAGATCAATGCGTCGTGATTCATGCCGTTCCGTCCCGATAATGTGTAATCCTCCCAATTCCCGGATGCCTTCACCCAGCTTAATATCCGTTCCCCGACCGGCCATATTGGTGGCAATCGTAACGGCGCCGCGCTGCCCGGCACGAGCCACAATTTCTGCTTCTCGCTGATGATGTTTGGCATTTAATACATTATGTGGGATTCCACGCCGTTTCAGCATACGCGAAATCAATTCCGAGACTTCCACTGTAACCGTTCCTACCAGGGTCGGTTGTCCCTTTTTGTAGCATTCGGCAATTTCTTCGATGACGGCATTATATTTTTCACGCTTTGTTTTATAGATTACGTCATTTAAGTCCTTACGAATGACGGGTACATTGGTGGGAATAACAGTGACATCCAAATCATAAATCGATCCCAGTTCTTCCGCTTCCGTTTCGGCCGTCCCGGTCATTCCGCTCAACTTATCATATAACCGGAAATAATTCTGAATGGTAATGGTCGCCAGGGTTTGGGTTTCCCGTTCAATGGATACATTTTCCTTGGCTTCCAGTGCCTGATGTAAGCCGTCACTGTATCGACGACCCGGTAACACACGACCAGTGAATTCATCGACAATCAATACTTTGCCGTCCTGAACGACATAATCCACATCTTTTTCATACAGGGTATAAGCCCGTAATAATTGATTGATGGTATGAATTTTACTGCTGCGTTCGGCATGCAGTTGATGAATCTTTTCTTTTTCCTGGGTCTTTTCCGTGTCGGAAAGATTTTCATTGGCATCCACATCGTGCAGCAATTCAACAATATCCGGAATGATGAATGTTTCAGGATTATTGGGTGCCAGGACTTTACGACCCTTATCTGTGATATCAATCGTATGCGTTTTCTCTTCGATGGCGAAGTAGAGATCCTCGTCTACTTCATGCATTCGTTTATCGCGAAGATATTCGGATTCCACATTGTGTGCCATTTGCTTGGTACGGGGTTCCTGAAAAATCTTCTGCAATTGCCGGTGTTTTGGATTACCCCGACTGGCCTGGAGGAGTTTCAGCCCGGCCGCCCTTTCATCACCTCCCTGGATGAATTTTTCCGCTTCCCGGACCAAATCCGCAACCAGAGCATTCTGTTTTCGAACCAGGTTCTGAACCAGCGGTTTGAGTTCCTGCGATGTTTGGTCCACGGGACTGTCAACGGCACCGGAAATAATCAGGGGTGTCCGGGCTTCATCGATCAGAACACTGTCCACCTCATCAACCACGGCATAGGCATGGCCGCGCTGGACTTGATCTTCCGGGGCCAGAGCCATGTTATCCCGGAGATAATCGAAACCGAATTCATTGTTCGTTCCATAGATGATATCTTTGGCATATTCTTCCCGGCGGACCTGATTATCCATGTTGTTCAAAATAAATCCCACCGTCAGACCCAGGCGACGATATATTTCACCCATCCATTCGGCATCACGCTGGGCCAGATAATCATTAACCGTAATGACATGGACTCCACGCCCGGTTAGGGCATTTAAATAAATGGGCATAGTTGCCACCAGGGTTTTTCCTTCTCCGGTTTTCATTTCGGCGACCTTCCCCTGATGAAGGACAATGGCACCGATTAATTGTACATCGTAGGGAACCATTTCCCACTCGATGGGTTGCCCCACCGCCATCCAGGACGACCCACACATGCGGCGACAGGTCTCTTTCACCATGGCAAATGCTTCCGGTAAAATTTCATTCAAGGATTTTTCCTGGGCTTTCAGCTGCTGTTTTTTTATTTCAACCGAGTCCAGTCCTTGCTTTTCACCTTCGGTCTGAATTCTTTCCCATTGATTGGCAAGCATGGTCCGGAATTCTTCGGTTCGTTCCTGCAATTTTTCATCCGTGACATCATGCAGTGTTTCATAGACCCGGTTGATTTCCGCTACCGTTCCGGAAAGCATTTTCACTTCCCGTTCTGATTTGGTACCAAATATTTTCTTAAGTAGTGCTTGAATCATTGAGTTTTCTTTTCATTTGATTTATCATTGAATTCTTTATACACTGCATCCAAGATGCCGTTCACGAACCCGGGACTTTCATCCGTACTGTAAATTTTAGCAATTTCAATCGCTTCCGCAATCGAAACTTTGGGCGGAACCGTGTCTATGGTGTGTATTTCACTGATGGCCAGGATGAGAATCAGGCGGTCAATCCGGGCTACGCGCTCAAACCGCCAATTTTCCAGGAATTGACGAATTTTATCTTCCGCCCAGGATTTATAACGCAGGGCATTATGAAACAGCTGATGGACGAAATCGCTGGTTTTCCCATCGAATTGATAGCGGGACAGGATGTCCTCCAAGACTTTCTCCGGTTCATCCCCTGAAATTTCAAGGGCGAACAGGGCTTGGAGGACAGCTTCTCTTCCCGCGCGGCGGGGATGCTTTTTTTCAGTGGTCACGTCTACTCATCGTATTGATCCGAGGTAAATAAATACTCTTCAATTTAGAAATTTCTTCCATGCGTTTTTCCGCTACCCTGTTGGCTGCCACATGGGTCGGGATGTTTTCATCATCGGCGACCTCAAAGATTTTCAACAAGGTATCATAGACGCCGTCTGTCTGGGAAAACGCCCGTTCCCTGTTATACCCATCGATTTCATTGGCCACGTTAATCAAACCGCCGGCATTGATGGCATAATCGGGTGCATATAGGATTCCCTTTTCCTTCACCATTTGACCATGTTTGGTTTCGGTAGCCAATTGATTGTTGGCCGCCCCCGAAATGATGGTGCATTGCAACCGTTCCAGTGTTTCATCGTTGACGGTCGCTCCCAGGGCGCAGGGTGCATAAATATTCACTTTCTGATCGTATATTTCATCCAATCCAACGACCGTGGCACCAAATTCCTTGGCCACGCGCTTCAAGGCGCTTTCATCGACATCCGTCACATATACATTTGCTCCATCTTCGTATAAATATCGGCAGAGATGGTATCCCACATGGCCCACACCCTGTACAGAGATACTTAATCCCGACAAGCTATCTTTACCCATCTGGTATTTCACGGCGGCTTGCATTCCCTTAAAAACACCGTAAGCCGTGACGGGAGACGGATCACCGCTTCCCCCCAGAGCACGTGAAATACCCGTCACATACTGTGTTTCCATGCGTACCCACTCCATATCACGTACGGATGTCCCCACATCTTCGGCAGTAATGTATCGCCCCCCCAGGCCTTCCACAAAACGGCCAAAAGAACGAAAAAGTAATTCTGACTTATCGGTTTTGGCGTCCCCGATTATCACGGATTTTCCACCGCCCAGATTAAGGCCTGCCAATGCTGCTTTGTACGACATACCCCGTGACAGGCGAAGTACATCTTTCAGTGCTTCCTCCTCCGTACTGTAGGGTAACATCCGACAGCCCCCTAATGCTGGTCCAATGGTCGTATTGTGGATCGCGACTATGGATCTTAATCCGGTGTCGGGATCATTGAAAAATGCCACTTGTTCATGTTCTTTGTATTCCATGGATTTAAATACATCTGACATGGTTTATCCTTTCATTTAGTCACCATTGATAACATAATTCATTTCATGAGTTCACGCGCAATGACTAATTCCTGTATTTCGCTGGTCCCTTCATAAATCTGAGTGATTTTTGCGTCACGCATCAATCGTTCCACGCCTGTTTCCTGCATGTATCCGTACCCGCCGTGGATCTGAACACAATTACGGGCCGCATCCACCGCCGTCTGGGAGGCAAAAAGTTTCGCCATGGCGGCTTCCTTGGCATAGTTCTTATGTTCATCTTTCATGACGGCGGCCCGATATATCAATAAACGAGCGGCATCCACATGGGTCCCCATGCGCGCAATTTTGGATTGAACCGCACCAAATTCCCCAATCGTTTTCCCAAATTGTTTTCGTTCCTTGGCATAGGCTATACTGCGTTCCAGAGATGCCTGGGCAATGCCCAAAGCCTGTGAGGCAATGCCGATCCGGCCGCCGTTCAGAGTTTTCATGGCGATCCGGAACCCATATCCTTCTTCCCCGATCATATTGACGGCCGGAACACGGCAATTATCAAAATATAATTCGCAGGTATCAGACCCCCGAATTCCCAGTTTATTTTCTTTTTCTCCCGTGGAAAAACCCGGTGTCCCTTTTTCCACGATGAAGAGGGAAATCCCTTTATATCCCACTCCTTTTTCCGTAATCGCGAACACCAACACCAGATCGGAACTTTTTCCGTTTGTCACCCAGTTTTTCGTACCGTTGATGACATAATCATCGCCATCTCTGACGGCCACCGTGCGCATATTGCTGGCGTCGGATCCGGATTGCGGTTCGCTGAGGCTGAACGCTCCCAACCATTCGCCTGTGGCCAGTCTGGTTAAATATTTTTCTTTCTGTTCATCCGAAGCCCAATCCAGAAAGATCTGACAGACCAGGGAATTATTGACGGACATAATGACTCCGGCTGAAGCATCGACTTTGCTGATTTCTTCCATGCCGATAACGTAACTCAAGGCATCCATGCCAGCGCCATTCCACTTCTCGGGAACCATCATCCCCAGGAAGCCCAACTCACCCATCAATTTAACTTGTCCGGCAGGAAAAATAGCCTTGTCATCCCGCTCAATAACGCCGGGTGCGAGGTGTTCCTCAGCAAACTGCCTGGCTGTCTGACGAATTAATTCATGTTCCCCCGATAATTGAAAATTCATTGTATTCTCTCCACAATTAAGGCCGAAGCTTCTCCCCCGCCAATGCATAACGTCGCCAGACCCGTGGATTGTTCCCCGGTCTCCAGGACATGTAATAAGGTTGTGAGTATCCGGGCTCCGCTGGCACCGATAGGATGTCCCAAGGCAATGGCACCACCATGAATATTAACTTTATCCGGTTCCAGATTAAATTCATCAATAGCAGCCATGGCCACCGGTGCGAATGCTTCGTTGATTTCCCAGGCATCGATATCAGCTACAGCCATGCCAGCTTTCTCCAGAACTTTGGCAATGGCCTTGCTTGGAGCTGTCGTGAACCATTCCGGTGCCTGGGCAGCCGAAGCTTGGGCAATAATACGAAAGGCCACGTCGGTAGTATTCAGGGCGGAAGCAGACCGCAGCAATACGGCTGCAGCACCATCATTGATTTTGGAGGCATTGGCGGCGGTTATGGTACCGTCTTTCTCAAAGGCCGGACGAAGTCTTGTCATTTTATCAAAATCCGCCCGCTGTGGTTCCTCGTCCTGTGCTACTACAACCGGATCTCCTTTTCGCCGGGGGACGTTCACGGGAATAATTTCATCCTGGAAAAGACCGTTTTTCTGAGCAGCATTGGCTTTTTCATATGACTGCCGCGCAAATGCATCCTGGGCTTCCCGCGAATACGAACGGTCTCGGGCACATATTTCGGCACAGTTCCCCATGTGAATATCATTATAAACATCCCATAAACCATCTTTGATCATGGCATCGATAATTTGTCCATGCCCCAACCGATATCCCCCGCGGGCTTTCGGCAGCAGATATGGCGCCAGGGACATGTTTTCCATCCCGCCGGCGATGATAGTTTGCGCATCTCCCAACTGGATGGCCTGAGCAGCCAACATGACGGCCTTTAAACCGGACCCGCACATTTTATTTATGGTGAGGCATTCCACAGCATTCGGCAATCCCGCTTTTATAGCAGCCTGTCGCGCCGGAGCCTGGCCCAATCCGGCCGATAAAACATTACCCATAATGACTTCATCAATTTCGTTTTCATCGGTAGTGGTCTCGTGCAGGAGTGCGGCTATGACAGTCGCTCCCAGTTCCGGGGCCGGGACGGTGGCCAACGATCCCTGGAAGGCTCCCACCGCCGTGCGTTTTGAACCGACAATTACGGGAGTATTTTCGTTTTGCATGTTTTTCATTCCTGATTAAGGGGTGGTGGGTATAGATGAAACGGACACTTTCCCAGAGAGGGAAAAATCCTTATCGGGTTGATATTCAATAAACAATTTCTTGTCACGTGCATTACCTGAATCCTGCCGTTATGAACCGGTCACCAGGCTTCAATCGTACGAAGCAGAAAGTTACCAACAGGAAAGGAAACTGGTGAAGAAATTTTTCCTGTTTTTCAGAATATTGTGTCCAGAATTGGATTCCGAGAATACTGGAGAAATATTACCCTTTTGCCATCCCGGCAATACTGGCCAGCCGAAAACGGTTCCGTATCGTCAGAGATTCGGCCTTACTTAACCAGCAGAACAGGAACTTTAGCTTTTTCCAGGACGCGGGTCGGCTTACTGCCGAACAGGAATTTTTTTAATGGGTTTTTCTGTGAAATGCCCATCACAATTATATGGTTATTCCCGGCCATTTCCCGAATGACTTCATCGGCTTCGCCAATTTCAAAATGGGTCTGATGTTCAATCCCGGCCCGCCGCATGGTTTTGGCCGCCCTCCTGGAGGCATTTAAATATCCCTGACCAAATTTTTCTTTCCGTGAAACGGTAAGAATATCCACAGGAATTTCAAAGGCTTGGGCTACCCGAATACTGTATTTAACGGCTTTGGCGGTACTCAGACTATCATTTACAGGTACCAATAATCCGTATCTCATTTTATAATTAAACTTATTCACGACAAAAATGGAACTATCAATATATTGGATTAAGTCATGAACCATTCGACGGCGCTGGCTTCCACCGATTATCGTGACATCATAATGTTCCGCGTTGACTTCCTGACGCAATTCATCAATGATATCACCGTTGCGCAGAATGAGTTCCACATCCTTGCAAATGGTCCCTTGCAGCAATAATTGAGCCCGGTGCTCCTGATGCTGAATGAGTAGGTTCTCCTGAAAACCGGTTTCCACAACTTCCGGTGTAATATAATCCCGGTCTGCTAAAAAATTAAAGGCCCATTCTAGCACCTCCACTCCAGGGCGTTTCATGTCCCAGCGCTCCAGACTTTCCTGGGCCAACTGTACTTCGTGTGTTGAAAAAGCGCTGATGCGGGGACCTACATAACAAATCGTAACGGAAGCTTTGAAGGCTCGCGCCACTCTCATGCCAATCCTCAACGTCGGTTCGGAATATTCTTTACTACCGATTGCAATGAGAAATTTCATGCCTAACTCCATTCATTCCTGTCCTGCCTTACCAGAACAAATTTGAGAATATTAATACTGCAACCACGGAAATAAGTCCCATTTTCCATCCGGCTTTCAGAAAATCCTTGGAACGCACCAGGCCGCTGGAATAGATGATGACACAGGGAGGAGCAGCAAATGCCGTTAAATACCCAAAGGCCGAGGCGATGGCGGTCAGCATCCCCGAATGGATCATATTACCGGGCAAATTAATAGTAATTGGTGCCAATACGGCCACGGTGGCCGTACTGGATAGGACATTGGCCATGATGGTGGTTAACAATACATTAATCCCGTCCACAATTATCGGAAAGCGGGGAATGAGTGAACCGGAAATCTGTATGATATTTTCGGCAATCCACGCGGCTGCACCAGTATTTTTTATCTGCACACCCAGTGAAATGGCTGCCCCGAATAAAATGACAACCCCCCAATTGACATGGCGATCGAAATCTTCCCATTTCACAATACCAACAATCAAATATAGTACAACTCCCGTCACCGAAATCATGCCTAATCCGTATTGTTCGGAATAAAAAATCCAGCCGGCCAGGATTAACATGAAAATAAAGGCAGCCAAAAGCTGCTTGCCGGTAATTTTACCTGCTTTGGCAACCTGCACTTTCAGCCTTCGGATGCTGGAATCCATCTGGATGTATTCTGGAACAAAATTCTTTCGCAGAATCCAGGATAAAAAGGGTAATTGCAGGAATACTAAGGGATAGGCATATTTCATCCATTCCCAATAACTGAGAGATGACAACCCGTATTCTTTCCAATATACCAGGATAATGGCATTTCGGCCACCGCCGGAAGGCGTGCCGATAGATCCGATAAGGCTTCCATAGGCAATGGAAAAAAGGATCAGACTGGCCAGTTTTTTTACTTTTTGCTGATCTTGAGACGTGTATCGGATCAGGGTCAATCCAATGGGCAACATTACTGCGGCTACAGTGTGAGAACCGATAAACGAGGATAAGACAGCCGATAACACGGAAAATCCAAATGCAATCTGATGGGTTTTATTTCCGGTAATTTTAATAATGCCCAATGCAATGCGGGCATCCCAGCCCTGTTTTACAATGGCCACCGCCAGCATCAAAGACCCCATGATGAAGAAAACAGCATCGTTCATGAAAGCTTTGGCCACCATATTGGCCTCGGCAATACCGAAATAGACCTGTAAAACAACAATTATAAACGCGATTCCAGGCAAGGGAATGGGTTCAGATACAATTAGGATGAGAGCCGTGATGGCTATAATAATGGTTCGCCAGCCTGCTACGTTCAACCCTGCCGGCGGATGTAGACATAAAAGAATCAGGCAAACCAGACCAGCAACCAGCAACCATTTATTCCGGGTTGTCCAGTATAATAGATTCCGTACGACCTGATTTTGCACTGTCATGATTTATGAAAAATAAGCAATCCCAAAGTAGAAGTCATCACAAGTTTGGCCATCAGCTGAATTCAAGAAAATTCATTTATGCTGTATTTTGGTATGCAAGATTGCTTGACTCACTATTTCACACAGCTTTAAAGTTGGGTCTCAAATTTGAACGCAAAACGGGGGACTAACGGCAGGATTCATTGATTTCAGTTTATTAATTTATGGCACAAATCTTTCCAAAGTGGACCAATCAGTTACCGCTTTACATCGTAATCGCGGTACTTTTTTTATTGGTGGGAACCGTAGGCTTTTTCTGGTACTACGGCAGCCCCTACTATACGGATGTGGGATATCGTCCGGTGCAGCCCATTCCGTACAGTCATAAACTGCATGCCGGGGATCTGGGTATGGATTGTCGCTATTGCCATACCGGTGTGGAAGTAACCCATACGGCTGGAGTTCCACCGACGCAGACCTGTCTCAACTGTCACCGCGTTATTAAACCCGACAGTGAAAAAATCATTCCCATCCAGAAATCCTGGGATACAAATACTCCGATCCAATGGGTGCGGGTTCACAAAACACCCGATTACGCCTATTTCGATCACAGTATTCATATAAATGCCAATGTGGGTTGTGCCAGCTGCCATGGGCGAATTGACCAGATGGATGTGGTGACCCAGGTTCAGCCCCTCAGCATGAAATGGTGTTTGGATTGCCACCGGAATCCGGCGCCCCACCTTCGGCCTGATAGTGATGTGACCAATATGAACTGGGTGCCCGGCCTCAATCAACTGGAGCTGGCTACAGCCATGATTTCTGAACATAATATCAACCCTCCCACCGATTGCTCCGGGTGCCACCGATGAATGATCCCAAAATGACAGATAAACATTACTGGCGCAGCCTGAAGGAACTTGAAACGACCCGACATTCTGACAGCGAGCAGATTCACCCCGACACAGACAACGAATTATCACGGCGGAAATTCCTATCCCTCATGGGCGCATCCATGGCTTTTGCCGGGTTAACCGCCTGCCGCCGACCGGTGGAAAAAATCATCCCTTACGTCGTTGGCCAGGAAGATATTATTCCGGGTGTACCGTTATATTATGCCTCTGCCATACAGTTTGCATCCAACCCCGTTGGTGTTCTGGTTGAAAATCATGAAGGCCGACCGACCAAAGTAGACGGTAATGCATTACACCCTGCCAGCCAGGGAAAAGCAGATGCTTATGTCCAAGCCTCCATTCTCAACTTATATGACCCAGATCGCACGCAACAACCGCTCCAGGATGGGAAACCATCCGATTATTCCACCTTCCTGGCAAGTTGGAAAAAACGGCTTACGGCCTTACAGAAAGGGAAAGGTAATGTTGCCGTTATTGCCTCGGAACATGCCTCACCCACGCTGCGGCGTTTGAAAAAATCTTTCATGGCGGCAATGCCCGATGCCGTTTGGGCTACATATGAACCGGTCAACGATGAACAGATCAGAAACGGCATTGAAATGGCCACCGGGATGGGCGCCCTGCCTGACTATCACTTGAGGAAAGCACAAGTGATTTTGTCCCTGGATGCGGATTTCTTGCAAACAGAGCGAAATGCCATTCGAAATGCCAATGAATTTGCCGACGGTCGCCGGGTCAAGGATGAACATGATTCCATGAACCGGCTTTATGTGGCCGAAAGTTCCTATTCCCTCACCGGAGCCATGGCCGATCATCGCTATAAATTACAGAATAATCATATTCCCGCCTTTACTGCCGCCCTGGCCATTGAATTGGAAAAACTGGGCATAAAGGTCCCCGGACGAAACGGCATCAAATCAGCCGGATTTTCTTTTGACAAATCATTCCTGAAAGCGGTTGCTGTTGATTTGATACACCATAAAGGTGCCGGGGTCATTATGGCCGGACGCCGACAACCAGCTCATGTCCATGCCTTGGTCTGTGCCATGAATGAAGCGCTGGAAAATCATGAATCCACCGTAGAATATCATTCGTATGCCCAGGCCGACTTGTCTGATTCCGCCCGGGTTTCCGAAACACTGGACACTATCCTGAAAGGCGATATTGATACCGTTATTTTTATCGGGGGCAACATTGCCTATGATGGATTTCTTGACATGCATGTTCGGGCAGCACTGAAAAAGGCCGACTACACTGTGCATCTCGGGTCTCATTTCGATGAAACGGCCAATCTATGTCAGTGGCACATTCCCGAAAGCCACTATATGGAAAGCTGGGGCGATACTATTTCGTCCGATGGGATATATAGCATTATTCAGCCTCAGATTTCTCCGCTTTACAAATCGGTATCGGCCCTTGAGTTTGTGAATGACTTGGCCGGAAACGAACCGGCAAAAGGTTATGATCTGGTTCGTGACACATTTCGTCAATTCATATCTGCTGGCAATTTTGAGAAGAAATGGCGCAAAGTTTTACATGATGGGATTTATCAATCAAACAGCACCCGTCTTCGCGTCAAACCGGTCGCTAAACTGATTGAGAAGGGAATAAAAAAGAATTCCTTTGCCATGCGAACGGCGACGGCAACCAATCTGGAAATCACTTTGCAGGTTTCCCCCTCCGTGTACGACGGACGTTTTGCTAACAACGGTTGGTTACAGGAATTACCTGATCCCATTACCAAACTGACCTGGAGTAATGCAGCCCTCATGAGTCCCAAAACGGCGGAAGCGCTGGGGCTGGAAAATGAATCGCTAGCCGCTTTACGCTGGAATGGTGTCACCATGGATATTCCGGTCTGGATCACGCCCGGTCAGGCGGACTTTTCCGTCACGATTGAATTGGGTTACGGCCGGACGCACTGTGGCAGGATCGGAGATAATGTGGGTGTAAACGCCTATCGCTGGCGGATTCGGAAACGTGCCTGGTCGGGTCTGGGTGGCGTTATGACGAACACCGGGCGACGCACAAAACTGGCGGGAATCCAGGAACATAATGGCATGAATGGTGACGCGCTGGCTGACCGCGGCGTTCAGGACCGGCTACCCATGATCATCCGTGAAGCAACGCTGGAAGAGTACCGAAAACATCCTGAATTTGCCGAAGAGGCGGTGGAACATCCCCCGCTGGTATCCCTCTGGGAAGAAAAACAATATACGGAAAGCCCACAATGGGGCATGTCTATCGACCTAAACGTCTGTACCGGATGCAATGCCTGTACGATCGCCTGTCAGAGTGAAAATAATATTCCCATTGTAGGGGCCGATGAAGTCCGCCGGGGTCGTGAAATGCATTGGATCCGCATTGATCGTTACTTTACCGGTGATGTTGAAAATCCCCAGTCGGTAGTTCAACCCGTGGGCTGTCAGCAATGTGAACTGGCACCTTGTGAGCAGGTCTGTCCGGTAGGGGCCACGACTCATACCGATGACGGCATAAACGGCATGACCTATAACCGCTGTGTCGGAACCCGGTACTGCTCCAATAACTGTCCTTATAAAGTACGTCATTTCAATTTTCACAATTATACCAAAGAATTACCTGAGATAGTACAAATGGCCATGAACCCTGACGTTACCGTCCGCTTCCGGGGAGTCATGGAAAAATGTACATTCTGTATCCAGCGTGTCAATCAGGCCAAAATCAATGCGAAAAAGGATGATCGGGCCATTCGTGACGGGGATGTCGTTTCCGCCTGTCAGCAGACCTGTCCTACCGATGCCATTGTTTTTGGTGATATTACTGATCCCAATGCGCGAGTTTCACTGATAAAAAAACAAAATCGCGACTATGCGCTGCTAGGTGAACTAAATACAAAACCGCGGGTTACCTACCAGGCCAAACTGCGGAACCCAAACCCGGAACTTTCATAGAGTTGACCTGTGAGTGAAGCAGTAAAAACATACATTACACATCCGGAAGACGCCCCTCTTCTTACAGGGAATCAAACCTTTGGATCGCTGACGGACACCATCAGTAGTATCGTTGAAACCAAGGCCACGAAAGAATGGTGGCTGTTATTTATCGCAGCCGTTTCCGGTTTGATGGTTCTCCTGGGATCGATCGGGTGGCTCCTGTGGGAAGGAACCGGCATTTGGGGACTGAATAATCCGGTCGGCTGGGGTTGGGCCATTGTCAACTTTGTCTTCTGGGTCGGTATCGGACATGCCGGTACCCTGATTTCGGCCATTCTATTCCTGTTCCGACAAAAATGGCGGACATCAATTAACCGCTTTGCCGAAGCCATGACTATCTTCGCTGTCATCTGTGCCTTACTGTTCCCCGGAATTCATGTTGGTAGAATGTGGCTCCTGTACTATTTCTTCCCCATACCAAATCAAATGGGATTGTGGCCGAATTTCCGCAGTCCACTGCTGTGGGACTTTTTTGCCGTTGGTACATATTTTACCGTTTCATTATTATTCTGGTATACTGGGCTCATTCCCGATTTAGCCACTTTGCGAGATCGGGCCAAAACGAAAGTCCGGAAAATTGTTCTGGGATTCTTTGCCCTGGGTTGGCGAGGCGGAAATCGTCAATGGCAACATTATGAACTGGCCTACCTGATCTTGGCCGGATTATCCACACCGCTAGTCTTATCCGTTCACAGTGTGGTCAGCACAGACTTTGCAACATCCATGTTACCGGGCTGGCATACGACGATCTTCCCGCCCTATTTCGTGGCAGGGGCCATTTACTCCGGTTTCGGCATGGTCATGACGTTGGTTATCGTGGCTCGCCGGTTTTACGGTTTACATCACATCATTACCGCCCAGCATCTTGATAAAATGGCGAAAATCATGCTGGTGACATCTTCCATGGTCGGATATGCCTATGGCATGGAATTCTTTATTGCCTGGTATAGCGGAAACTTATACGAGGGTTTTACTTTCATCAACCGGGCCTTTGGGAATTACGCCTGGGGTTACTGGATAATGATATTCTGCAATGTCATTCTGCCCCAGTTTTTCTGGTCCAAACGATTACGGTACAATACTAAATTCCTTTTTGTAGCCTCCATTCTGGTCAATGTGGGAATGTGGTTTGAACGGTTTGTTATCACCGTAATCTCCCTGTCACGGGATTTTCTCCCTGGCGCTTGGGCCTATTATTCTCCCACAATTTTTGATATTTTGACATTCGTCGGATCCTTCGGCCTCTTCTTTACCTTTTTCCTGCTGTTCCTGCGGTTCCTACCGATGGTTGCCATGGCGGAAGTCAAGACAGCATTACCGGAGTCCGACCCTCATTATGAAGGTTATCAGCACGGGGAGGCTGACGCATGATTCACGGTATTCTGGCAGAATTTAAGAATCCCCATGATTTGCTCGAAGCCGCCCGAAAAGTCCGTGATGCCGGTTATCGTTCCTTCGATTGCCATTCACCCTTTCCCATACATGGAATGGATGAAGCAATGGGACTGAAGCGATCCAAACTGGGATTCATTGTCGCCATCTTTGCCATTCTTGGCGGTCTTACGGGACTAACGCTTCAGGGTTGGGTTCACTCCTATGCCTATCCTTTGACTATCAGTGGTAAACCATTGTTCGCCTGGCAGGCTTATATCATTATCATCTTCGCGTTATTTGTACTGTTCGGCGCCATTTCGGCCGTAGTTGGTATGCTGGCTCTGAATAAACTTCCACGTTTCCATCATCCCCTGTTTTATTCCGATACATTTAAGAAAGTAACACGGGATGGATTTTTTATCAGTATCGGTGCCGATGACCCACAGTTTTCGCAAAAAGGAACCAAAGATTTTTTACACGACATTGGCAGTGCTCAGGTTGAATTAGTGGAGGGTGATGATGGGGAATAAAACACGTCTGATCATACTCCTGGTCCTGGTCGCATTCAGCCAGGGATGTTTTCGCGGATTACCCAAGGAAAAGTCGCCAATTCATTTAAATCCCAACATGGATACCCAGGAAAAATATAAGCCCTACCGCAACAGTTCACTGTTCAACGATGGGTCCGCCATGCGGCCGCCGGTGGAAGGAACCGTTCCCCGGGGTCATCTCAAGGATGATGAAGCCTATTATTTCGGCAAGACGGTGGCCGGTGATTTCGTGCAACGCAGTCCCGTACCATTTACGGCGGAAACCCTGAAACGGGGCCAGGAACGATTCAATATCTTTTGTTCTCCTTGCCATGGCAAAAGCGGAAACGGAGAAGGAATCGTTATGCAGTATAATTATCCCATTCCTCCGCCCACTTTTCATCAGGACCGAATCCGCAATATGCCGGACGGCGAACTCTTTAACACAATATCCAACGGAATCCGGAATATGCCATCCTACAAGGAACAGATCCCCGTCCCTGATCGGTGGGCGATCATTGGCTATATCCGGGCCTTGCAACGCAGTCAAAATGCCAGTTTGACCGATATTCCCGCCGACCGCCAAAGTGAGTTGAAATAGCATGAGTGTTCATTACGATTCCACGACAAAACGCATCACCGGAGGTGAAAAAACAGGACAGCTTTTCCTGATCGGTGGTCTGATGTTCAGTGCCCTGAGCGGTTTGGGTTATTTCATGAATGCCGGTCAGTTTTTCTATTCCTGGCTGGTGGCTTTTATTTTCTGGACTACCATCGGATTGGGGGCTTTATTTTTCATTCTGGTCCATTACTTAGCTCATTCGATATGGAGTGTCGTCATTCGCCGGGTGGCGGAAACCATCATGATTGTTTTGCCCTGGCTGGTGATTTTTTTCCTGCCCATCCTGTTCGGAATGCATGAGCTTTATCACTGGACCCACAAAGAGGTTGTCATGTCGGACGCCATCCTACTGCGGAAATCGGCTTATTTAAATACAACTTTCTTTATTATTCGGGCCGCCTTTTATTTTACGGTCTGGTTTTTCCTGACACGGATTATGTACCGAAAATCCCTGGCACAGGACGACGGTGAGGAAACGACCCTTTATCGTCATCTGCGTCCCATTGCCGCCCCCGGGATGTTCCTCTTTGCCATTACATTGACTTTTTCAGCCTTTGACTGGGTCATGAGCCTGGATCCCCATTGGTATTCAACCATTTTTGGGGTGTACATCTTTGCCGGTGCATTCGTTACCATCTTCGCGGCTTTTATCCTCCTGCTGCTGGCCCTGAACCACCATGGCATCATGACGGAGGAAGTCACCATTGAACATTATCATGATTTGGGGAAATTCCTATTTGCATTTACCGTTTTCTGGACCTACATCGCCGGTGCGCAATATTTTCTGATCTGGTACGGAAATATTCCGGAAGAAACCGTCTGGTTTATCCATCGCTGGGAAGGATCCTGGAAATATGTCAGTCTGTTCCTGATGGCAGGTCATTTCGCAATTCCCTTCCTGATATTATTATTCCGCGCTTCAAAACGGAATCTGCGACGGTTGGGTGTAATGGCGGGATTGATCTTTGTGATGCATTACGTGGATCTTTATTGGCTGATCATGCCGGAACATTTTCGTGATGGCGTGTCCCCTTCCTGGATGGATATCACATCCTGGCTGGGCATCGGCGGAATCTTCCTGTATGTGTTCTGGCGGAACTTTACGGCTCATGCCGTCCTTCCAATCAAGGATAGGTATTTAACCAAGTCCATGAAATTCGTGAACCAATAATGACGGCCGGTTACGATAAACACGAAATCAATGTCCGCTTCATCGGATGCTTGTTACTGGGTTTCCTGATTGTCCTGGGAATTACACTGGTATTCGTTGACAGCTATTATACGAAAGCAACGGAAGCAGCAATTTATTCCGTCAATGTTCCCGTTTCTGAAAAGCGTATCGCTCTGGACGCAAAAGAAGAACAGATGTTAAACAGTTACGAACTCATCGATGCCGAAAAAGGCATTTATCGTATTCCCATCGACCGGGCCATGGCTCTGACGGCCCAAAACACCAGGTAGATTGCGGCAATACCTGGTGCTCCGACTTCTTGTCCTAGTTTTACTTTCCCTGCTTTCGGCTCAGGCCCTGACGGACAACGACCCGCAGCTCAATAAAATAGATATTGTCGAGCATCTGGGTGATACAATTCCCCTGGACCTGCCGTTTATCACCTCCCACGGCGATACGGTTCTGCTGAGGTCCCTGTTTATTCCCGATACACCCGTCATCCTGACTCTGGCCTACTATGAATGCCCCATGCTGTGTACCTTTGTTCTGAACGGACTGGGCGCCGGTTTGACCGGCATTCCCTTCCAATCCGGCACCGATTATAAATTGATTACCATAAGCATTGATCCCGGTGAAACCGCTGATCTGGCCGCCACCAAGGAAGCGGTGTATACAAAAGAATATAAACAGATGAATTGGTCCTTTTTAGTTGGTGATTCTATTGATATTAAACGTTTGGCAGAAGCAGTCGGATTTCAGTATTATTATGATCGGAATTCAGATGAATTTGCCCATCCTGCGGCAGTATTCATCCTGACTCCGGACGGAGTAATTTCCCGCTATTTATATGGGTTGAATTATTCCGGCAATGATTTACGGCTTGGTTTACTGGAAGCCAGTAAAGGGCGAATTGGAACGACCATCGATCGAATTCTCCTTTATTGCTATCACTATGATCCGGAAGCCGGATCGTATGTATTGTTTGCCACAAACGTTATGCGTTTGGGAGGCGTATTAACCGTGATCTTCATGGTAATTTTTTTCTCAATCATGTGGACGATGGAAAAACGAAAAACCGCGGAAACTTTGGTTAAACAGGAAAAACATTAATGGAAAATTCGGGGACTTTTTTTCTACCAGAACAAGGGTCGACAGTTGCACCGCAGGTAGACACACTGTTTTACTTTATCCTGATCGGATCGGCTATCATCTTTGCCATTGTGCTGGCAGGTCTGCTGTATTTCGGCATTAAATACCGGGCACGGAAGTCTGATACCGGATTGACTCCGGGCATTACGCATAACACGACCTTGGAAATGATCTGGACCATCATTCCCACCATTCTGGTGATTATTGTCTTTATCTGGGGATTCAAGACCTACCTGACCCTGAGTGTCGTACCGCGTAACGCCATAGAAGTAAAGGTGACGGGCAAAAAATGGTTGTGGGTATTCGATTACCCCGACGGTCGTAACAGTGTGAACGAATTGATTGTTCCGGTGAATCAACCAGTCAAACTAGTCATGTCCTCGGAAGATGTCATTCATAGTTTCTATGTTCCCAATTTCAGGGTAAAAATGGACGTCGTACCCAACCGTTACAGTGTTACCTGGTTTGAAGCGGTGAAACCGGGAAAATTTCAGTTATTCTGCACTGAATTCTGTGGCACCGGTCATTCGGAGATGATCGGTACGGTAACGGTCCTATCCAAGGATGAGTATGCGGCCTGGCTGGCCAAGGGCGCTGATAGCGGAGAAGGAATGTCACTGGAGGAACTGGGACAAAAGGTTTTTCAGGACAAGGCCTGTTTCACCTGTCATACACTGGATGGAAACCGGTTGGTCGGCCCCAGCCTGAAGGGCATCTTCGGACATTCGGTTACGCTGACCGACGGCCGGGAAGTCACCGTCGATGAAAACTATTTACGTCGGTCACTGCTTGAGCCCCAGACGGAAGTAGTAGATACTTACGCCCCCGTCATGCCAACCTACCAGGGACTCTTATCCGAACGTGAACTGGATGCAATTATTTCCTTTATCAAAACCCTTAAATAAGATCAGTCTATGAATAGGTTACCCGAAAAAAATTATTTGAATGACCCCCGGGGCTGGAAAAGCTGGCTCACGACCGTAGACCATAAACGCATTGGTGTCATGTATCTTGGTGCCATTCTTTTCTTTTTCCTGTTCGGCGGTTTGCTGGCACTCATTATGCGGGCCGAATTGTTTGGTCCGGGCGCTGATTTCCTGACCGCGAAAATCTATAATCGCATATTCACGCTTCATGGCGCGATCATGGTTTTTCTCTTCATTATTCCGGCCATTCCCGCCGCCCTGGGCAATATCATTCTGCCCCTCATGATCGGGGCCAAGGACGTGGCCTTCCCGCGCTTGAACCTGGCCAGCTGGTATATTTACCTGGCCGGGGCTTTCATCGCCATCATTTCGATACTCAGTGGTGG
>JBHHUC010000121.1:0-2757 GCA_046861395.1 Fidelibacterota bacterium | reverse complement strand
ACCGATCAGGATAATGATGTAGGCCAAATATGTGATTTTATGAATCAGGACTTTGGCTGGAATCATGAATAACAATTGGCGGTCAAAAGAAGACACCACACCCTGATGTTTGGCAATGCTGCCGAGAGAAATTAATCCAATGGTGGTCAATATGACCGGAATAAATACCAGCGATGATGTGAAATCTTTTAATCTCAGAGCCACAGATTTACTCATGGCGGACGGATGCCAAAGTCGTGGGACCGAAAATATACTGGAACACATCCCGAGCAATGGGGGCGGCACTGGAACTACCGTGGCCGCCATGTTCAATCAGTATTGTGGTAGAAATGATACGGTCGTCTTTTTTCCCGTAACCGATAAACCAGGCATGATCCTCACCGTGTGGGTTTTCTGCCGTTCCTGTCTTCCCAGCAATAATTAATCCCGGAATATGAGGATTCGCTTTTCCTCCCGTGCCATGGTCGGCATATACCACGGATTGTATCAAGCGATCGATCAGTCGCCAAGTCGTCTCCCGGATTTGTGGTGTATTATTCAGAGGTACCAACAGGCCCAGCTTCAGATGAGGCCGGTAGGTATGCCCGTGTGTAGCTAGTAAATTGGTATATTGGATCAATTGTAACGGTGTCACCATGATATCACCCTGGCCGATGGCCAGATTCAGCATAACACCTTTGGACCAACCGAAGCGACCATAACGCCGGTTCATATACACCCGGTCGGGAGCCATTCCCCGTTGTTCGCGGGGTAAGTCAATTCCCACCTCATCGCCGAACCCAAACTGACGGCAGATTTCCGCCCATTCATCAATGTCCAACGCCTGGATAATCTGATAGAAATAAATATTGCATGATTCAGCTAAGGCCCGGGTCAAATCCACTTTTCCGTGTCCTTCCTCTTTCCAACAACGAAAATCCCGGTCTCCATAAGGATAAATACCGGTGCATGTGGTAACAAAATTGCGATCCAATTTTCCATTTTCCGCCAAGGCGATAATAGAAAGCATTTTAAAGGTGGACCCTGGCGGGTATAATCCGGAAGTATTCCGGTCCAACAAGGGACGATCCGTATTGGTAATCAGATCGTTCCAAACATCCACCGGCGTCGTACCGGTAAATAAATCAGGTGGATAGTCCGGAACACTGACATAAGCCAGAATACCTCCCGTCAGAGCATCAGAGACAATGGCAACCCCCTTCTTTCCTGTCATCTCCTTTTCCAGCATGGTCTGCAATCCGGCATCGATCGTTAAATAGACATCATCACCGGGTTGCGGGTGCTGGCCGGCCCTTCCCTTCGCAACTCCGGTGACCTGGCCATAAGCATTCACTTCCAGATAGCGCACACCCCGCCTGCCACTTAATTCATCATTATACACTTGCTCAATCCCTTGCCATCCGATCAGGTCACCCAATTCGTAATGATCGGGGTTTTTCAGCGTTTGATATATTTCCTTATCAATTTCCTTTACATATCCTAGAAAATGGGAGCCGCGAATCGATGAAGGAAATATACGTTCCGGAAACTGATTATAGTGGATTCCCGATAATTCCAAACGATGTTCTTCCAAACGACTCAACTGCTCGATGGTGAGGTCCTTTGCAATTCGCACGGGAGTAAACCGGCTGCGGTAATATTTTTTGTAATTACGATCCAACACCGTCCGATTAATGTTCAGTATTTTCCCTATCTTTCCGATCTGGTTATCATAATCCGTCATTTCTCCGGGAATAACATTCAGAATGAAGGTGGGGTAATTATCCACCAGGATGCTGCCGTAACGATCCCGGATTAATCCCCGGGGGGCCGTAATTGCTTCCGCCCTGATCCGGTTTACATCCGATTTCCGGGCATATATTTCATGATGATAGACCTGGAGAATAAAAAACCTGACCAACAGCATCAGTAGGATGAAAACCACGACACCATAAGCGACATACAGCCTTGATTTGGGAATCGACAGTTCCGTTTTCAGCATCAGTCCGATCTCCGTCGTAAGGGAATAATAAACTGAATTAAACCAATGAAACCCAGAGTATAAGAAGCAATGAACAGACTCTTACTAAGGAAACTCCATTTACTGGTTGCAAACAGAATAGGATACTGAAACCAGGCATTGATCAGCACAGCAATGAAGAAAGCCAGAATCCAACCCAGGTGAAAATAAATGGGAGGGAAATTATGGGTGCGGCGGGGAACGTAACCGGTAAAATAACCGATAATAACATAAAAAATAGAACTGATGCCGAAGGTATCGCCAGCCCCGAGCAAATCAACCAGAATCCCTAGAAAAAACCCAACCCAGACTGCATAGAATGAACCCCAGGTCAAAGCCATGTAGACAATGAAAATGGCCACAAAATCGGGACGAATCCCCTGAATGGACATCCACTCACTCAGCAACAGTTGCAGCAGAAAGGTAATGAAACCGAAAATGATAGTATTGCGAATGTTACTACTCATTGTCACTTATTACAAAAACGTGCATAATTGTATTCAGTTTATCATAGATGTCGACCGTTACCACTTTTTGGAAACTGCCTCGTTCCTCAAAAATACCCGATACGATTCCCACCGGTAAACCGGCTGGATAAATATCGCTGAAACCTGATGTCACGACCCGGTCACCTACAGCAATAACGGCATTTTTGGGAATTTCATGAATTTCACAGCGATTTTCATCCACATATCGCATGATTCCCGTCGCTCCTTCCGGTAGAACCCGGACCGCAAGACGGAAATTGACATCATTCA
>JBHHUC010000064.1:0-11194 GCA_046861395.1 Fidelibacterota bacterium | reverse complement strand
GATATCCATTCCTAGGTATTCCAACTCAAAGCTTACTGAAGGAATTAATTCGTGCGTAGGGTAGGTATCGATAAAGGTCTGATACGCCAAACGGGCCTGATCTTCATCCTGAAGTATATTGGCATAGATGTACCCAATCATGAACTGGGCGTGAGCATCCTGTCCGCTGCCGGCAAATTGTTCAATAACCTGTTGATAATTTCCAATAGCTTTGGTGAAATCCCGTAAATCATTCATATAAATATCACCAATCAGATATTGAGCGCGGGGAGCCTTTTCAGAATCGGGAAAATGTTCCACCAGATACTGGAGGGCCTGGATTGCCTTCTGGATCTCGTTCTTATTGCGGTAGGATTCGGCAACATTCTGTAACCAGTCCGGGAAATAGGCCACTTCAGATGCTGCGATCCCGGCAATTTTACTGTCAGGATACTGTTCCGTTACTTGTCGCAAGAAGGTAAAGCCCTGCTCATAATCGGATTTATTATCGAGAAATACCCTGGCTTTGGCATATAATGCATCTGCCGCCAGACTATCATCCGGGTGAATATTTAGAACTTCATCATAACTCTGAATCGCAAGATCGTATTCCCCGGATGCCGTTTGCTCACGGGCCAGGTCCATTAAAGTGTCAGGAGATTTTCCGCATCCTGTTACCAGGAGCAGAATGATTCCGATTGAAACAAGCGTACGTCGCATTTTATGTTCCATTGATTTGATTAAAAAAGTGGCGGAATTTAGACGGCGCCTTCCTCACATCGCAATAGATTTGCCCCTCATACACCGGAAGGCGAAACAGGTTCCCTAGAAAATGTAATGAACGCCTAAATGAATTTTCCAGTCCTGCCTATTATCGACCGGCCAAGCATAATCCAGACGGATAGGACCAAGTGGTGTTCTCAAGGTTAACCCGGCGCCCGTATTCCACTCCATTCTATCTACCGCTACCGCTTTGGTGTGAGAAGTCAATTGTCCTCCATCCACGAAAATTTCCATACCCAGCAACCAGAACAGAGGGAAACGAATTTCCCAATTTGTTAGGAGTCGAATTGTATTTCCAGCCGGGAGACCGTTTAAAGTGCTGAACATGAAGGTATCCCATCCCCGCAAACTGGAGGAACCGCCCAGATAAAATAAATCGAATCGCAAATCATCATACTCCGACGACCACCCGTTAATCTGCCCATATTTTATTCTGCCGCCGATAATAATCTGCCGGAATAACGGAATATAGGTACCGATACCCAAGTCATATTTGAAATAAGATCGGGTCCCCCCCAGCAACATGCCTCCGGATTGGGAAAGGCTTATATCAAATCGATAACCCTGGGTGGGGAAAAGAGGATCGTCTGAATAGTCCAGATGGAGATCGGCATCAATCGATCGTTGCTCAATATCCTTGGTCTCACGGTTATTGTCCATATCATACTCTCGTGGTTCAATAAATTTTTCCCAGTTAATACCGGTTCGCATGAAGGATCGGTTGTCAAAAGAATACTTATTGGAAATTTCCCAGCCATAGCGATGGATGTTGGGTTTCTCAGTTTCACCGACTTTTTTCAGGGTTTCGTAATAAAATTGCATCTTCGTCGGTATTCGCTGGCCTAGAAACCATTGATTGGCCAAGGACATATTGAATGTTATTTTGGGATAATAAAAGGTCTGCTCAAAAGGTAAATGGCCCGATAATTTGGTGGAGAAACTGGTTGTTGAATTAAATAAACTGCGGTTTCGCCATTCAATGATACCACCGATCCCGGGTAATGGATCATTGTTTTCGAAAAATTCAACCGGGTACACACCTCCTTCAGATATCCACTCTCTGGTTTTAAACTGACGCAATTCAATCAATAGATTCACCAGTGAATCGGCACTTCCGGCTCGTACCGGTGAAATATTCACCAGGGAAAAAACTCCCGTTTCCTTTATCCGGCGTTGTGTTTCTTCGATGCGGTCTAGTTGAAATAATGCCATGGTATCAATGGTGACTTCACGTTCAACGAGATGGCGCTTCACCGGCTCATTTCCTTCGATAATTATCCGTTTGACAAAAACGTCAATTCCTTCCTTAATCCAGACCACGACATCAACTGAATCTGTCACTGCATCGGAAATATTTACGGTGGCATACAATTTCCCATAACGCTGGTATTCTTCCTCCAGGACGGATAACTGGCTGTTGGCATAGACCGGATTATAGGGTTCGTGCACCCAGAAACCCAAGAGATCGATGATGGTCGTTTCAGGTAAGATCGTATTGCCACGGACCGTCACGGAACGTAAATAATACTGCTTCCCTTCCCGTATTTTATAATATACATCAACCTTGTCATCCAGATAAGCAATCGAATCCCGTACAGTAACAGACAGAAATCCCCGGGATAGATAATAGGTTTTGATAGTCAAGGCATCCATATGGATGATCCTTCGGTCGAAGGATTTCGTGGAATACCAGTGACGGTTTTCGACACGGAGATAGGATTTCAGTTCACGACCCTGGATGGAACGATTTCCTTCCAGGATCACGTCATGAATCACCATTTGATCCTGGGCCGAGAGAATGCCGCTCATACCCACGCACAGGATGAAAATATGTAATGTTTTTTGTCTCAATGGTAACCGCTAATAGGAATATCGCAGCCGATATTTCACCTTGAAATTTCCGGCTTCATCGATGTCACCTACCAGAGAAAAATAGCGGTTGACCTTTAATTCCACACCAACGGCGTTCAGTGAGAATGAGCGCCGGTAAGCAAAGGAGAGATTATCCGTTACACCGGCTTTGATAGACAATTCGTTCCGGTTGGTGGGATCAATTAAACTGGATGTACCGGTAATGGACACATTGTCCAGTAGTCCCAACATGCCCGCACTGCCCAATTCGGCAATATTTTTTTCAATCTGTCCCTCCAGCCAGGAACCCAAAATAGCCTGAGCCTGATTGCCAAACCCGCTGGAAGATATTTCCTGATCCTCGAACCGTTTCCCCCATGTCAACAGTTCCAAGATGTCACTTTGGGAATAGCCGCTGGACGATTCAAAACTCAGTTCAGGATTATCCAGTGGTCCCACAATTCGCAATGTAATTTTTTCATCCTGAAATTCATCCTTTATAACGGTATTGGCTTCAATTTCCATATAGGGATTGAAGCCTTTTCCTTCCAGCGCCAGATAGCCATAGGTAATTGTAAATATATCACCGTAATAATAATATTTCCCTTCTTCCAGCTGTAGTTCTCCGGCATAATCGGTGGGGAAATTTCCCAGCTTGGAATAGCTCACTTCACCTGACAATACTGCTTCGATCTGACTATTGATAAATGTAAGTTTACCGATGATAGGGAAATTTATCCTGTATTCAGTAATGATCGAACCCTCGGTTAGAATTTCGCCTAGTTCAGTCGATGTGAATTCTTGAAACATTTCAACATCAATGATTTCAACATCGCCGACAAAACGAATCGTATCCCGTCCAGACAGGGTTATATCACTATTCACTCGTCCTTGAATGTCTTCCGTTAAGAGATCCACATATACGTTTTCCCCTTGAATTCTGAGATTATAATCCGGTTTGAAAAAAGAGGTCAAATTGATGGAACCGCTGAGATGAACATTATCTTTCCGGGTTTTCTCTTTTTCATCCATCTGGGCCGTGAACCGATCCAGGACCAGAATATTGTTCGATAAAGTTGCCGACCCGTTGACATGTTTGATACTATTCCGCGTCAACAATGTATAGATTTTCCCGTCCGAAATATTGATTTCCCCGTTCCGAACGGGCTGTTTAAACAATCCGTTTACGGTTAAATGCAGCTGAATATTTCCCCTAACAGAATCTACATCGTCAATATAATTCGTCAGAAAATCCATGTTTCCAGTCTGAGCCTGTAAAGTCACAAACAGTGAATCGTCGGCATTGATTTTTCCGAAACCCGGATGTTTATACATCAAATTTAACGGTAAATAAGCCCGCCCAGTAATCGAATCGCCATTTCCTCTCCGGGATTCAAAGGATGTAAAATTTACTCGGCGGCCATCATAATTCCCAGTGCCTTTCACCTCCCCTAGGGCAATACGGTCGAAGGCGGCATCCTTGATAGTGAGGGCAAAGTTCATCTTTGCTTTATCGGGCTGGCCGGTGTAGGAAATTGTACCGGAGCCAATCCCTTCCAGATGGTACCAGGGCGGCAGGAACTGCATTACCCATTCCAGGGGTAGATGAGTAAAGGAGGATTCAACCGACAACGGAATACGGGATGATGAATTGGGATAATTGTCCGGAAATGTGGCATGAATCTGGAATCCGGTGGAATCGGAAAACAGTGATAAATCTTCGATATACAGGACCGAATCCTGATAAATAAAGGAAAGGACTAAATCCTGAAAGGGTTGTCTTGCCAGTTCTCCGTTTTTCAGTGTAACATCACAGGATAGTGATGGTGAATCACCGGCTTGGGCATGAATTTCACCAAATGCCAAGCCTGTGATTGGCGGGATTTTGTCTCCGAACATTAATTGTATTAAATCGGCATCAATATTTGATAGTTTTACATGCCCCTGGTATTGGGGACCAAAACGCATCTCCCCGGCGATCAGTCCGTCGTCGGCATGAATTTCAAAAGGATGGAAAATGACGGAAGAATCGCGGATGGTTATGTTAAACGGAGCCGGATTAACCAGAAAATGGGAATTATATAAAAATTGTATCCGGTCAATGTTGATCTTGTCGATGCGATCAAATGAACCATTCCATTGCAAATAATTTTCTCCCTGTTTCGCCAGGAATTCTCCCACTAATATCTTGGATAAATCAAATGTTATATCCATGGATAAATGGTCTATGAAATTGCCATCATATTCCAATCCGATAAAATCAACCATGCATTCACCTTCAGCCAAAGCACTCGGTTTTTTTAATTTTCCACGAATCGTACCACCTTTCACGGTGAAGGCCTTATAGCGGATATCCCGAACCTGAAGATCGACGGTGTACCTGGGATCGGACAAGGCACCGTTTATCATGACGGAACCGGAGGCCAATCCCTGCTTCAGCGTATCCGCCCAAAAGTTATTAATAATGTTCGGTGTGGCATTTCTCATGAGACAGGACAATGAGATGGAATCATTGGTAAAATCCGCCCAGCCATTCATTTCCAGATTGGTCGCCCCCAATTCCAGCATTAGCGGATCAATGATATTCAGTTTTTCGCCATTATAGGTCAATGAACCGGAAAGAGATAGGTTTTGTCCCCGATAAAGACTCGAATCCATTATCTCCGCTGTCAGCGTAATCTCCTGAATCTGTTCGCCTACCACTTGTCCGTCCATAAGTAGTAATCCGGAAATACTGGAAGGACTATCAATTTCCACCCATTGACTGAAATCAAAATTCTGAAATTGCACTGATCCATTGAAGCGGCCATTACTTTCAAATAAACCGTTCCCGGATAACCGGGCCTTGGCGCTCAGTAATTCCAATTTATGAATTCGAATATGATTCGGAAACACTTCGGACACAAATTCTCCCCCCATATCCAGTCCCAAGGGACTGGAAACAGCTAGGTTTCCCTTAAATAGTTTGAAATCAGATGTGAATGTAAAATCCAGATCCAGGGATGATAATTGGGGTTGCAAGGGTATTCCGGAAAGGAATTTATCGGGAATATTCACATCCGTGAATGAAATATTCCCTTGCAAGTGACGAAAGGAACTCTCAACGTATTTAATGTGGCCGGACATCATTTGTCCGTTGATATTTCCCTTCTCGATCGCAGTGATAAACCGGGTAGGTGTTATTTTCATGAACGTATTATTCGCTAAAAAACTGTTTTTAGCTTTTGGATCATCAATCTGCAATTGTTGCAGGTTCAGCCATAAGGAAGACTCATTGGAATTTATCCGCCCGTGAAATGCCAGTTCATATTCATAGAAGGACTCGGGAGTGTCAATCCACAAAACACCATCCATGAATAAATTATCAATTGTCAATGGTGCGATATACTGATTCAAATTCAATCGAGAAGTGCCAGTCCTGTTTCCCTGGCTGTATTTCATATAAATATCCTTCACTCGAATCGATTTAAAACCGATTTTCCCAAACAATAAGGGGAAAAACGAAGGCGAAAATTCAAGATCGGAAACAGAAAATTGATTACCATCCTGCGAAGAAAGTAAAAGGTTTTCCACCTGAATCGGTCCCCATACATACCCCTCAATGGAATCAAGAGAAAGTGTCCATCCTGAAGCCAGACGCTGATTGATAAAGCGAACAATCGCATCCTGCCATATCGCGGTGCGCAGGGACACAACAACTGTGACCGTCAAGATCACGGTAGTGATAAATAAAATGAATCGTTTGGGTTTCATAACGGGTTCAATCTTCCCTGAAGCAACAAAGTTACATGCTTTGGGTTCCAAAAACAAAAAAAGCGTCCCGTTACGAGACGCTTTTCACAGGGGAATAAGAGCTGTGTTAGTCTACAACCTCAAAATCAGCATCCTCAATTTCAGCCTCTTTTTCCTTCTTTTCCTTGGTTTTACCTTCGGATTGTTCGGGTTGAGGCTGATCTTGCTCCGGTTGTGCGTTGGCATACATTTTCTGGGCATGCTTACTCCAAGTGGCGTTCAGCTTCTCCATGGTAGATTTGATGGCATCAATATTATTGCTGTCCACTACCTTCTTGAGCTCATCCTTCACGCTCTCCAGCTCTTTCTTATCGTCATCCGAAAGTTTATCACCGAATTCCTTCAGATTCTTTTCGGTTTGATAGACCAGCTGTTCGGCCTGATTCCGGGTTTCAATTTCTTCCCGCTTTTTCTTGTCCTCAGATTCGTGTTTCTTCGCTTCATTGATCATGCGTTCTACTTCATTTTCGGATAGACCGCTGGATGCTTCAATACGTATGCTCTGCTCCTTGCCGGTAGCCTTATCTTTGGCGGATACATTCAATATCCCGTTCGCGTCAATATCAAACGTCACTTCGACTTGCGGAACGCCCCGGGGGGCCGGTGGAATCCCGTCCAGGTGAAATCGACCGATAGTCTTATTGCCGGAAGCCATTTCTCGTTCTCCCTGCAATACATGAATTTCCACTGTAGTCTGATTATCCGCTGCGGTGCTGAATATCTGGGATTTCTTGGTCGGAATCGTTGTATTCCGTTCAATCAGTTTCGTCGTAACACCTCCCAGCGTTTCAATACCTAGGGATAGCGGTGTAACATCCAGCAACAGGATATCATCAACATCACCGGCTAACACACCGCCCTGAATCGAGGCTCCAATCGCAACGACTTCGTCAGGATTCACACTGCGATTCGGTTCTTTACCAAAGATTTCTTTTACTTTTTCCTGTATGACCGGCATCCTGGTTGAGCCGCCTACCAATATGACTTCATCAACGTCACTGGACGATAAACCAGCATCCCTTAATGCCTTTTCGCAGGGTGCGACTGTTCGTTCCACCAGATCGCTGACCAGTTCTTCAAACTTGGCACGAGTAAAATTCAGGTTCAAATGTTTAGGTCCCGAAGCATCGGCTGTGATAAAGGGTAGATTGATATCCGTTTGTTTTGAACTTGATAATTCCTTTTTCGCGTTTTCCGCCGCTTCCCGCAGACGTTGTAGAGCCATCGGATCATTCTTCAGATTAATTCCGTCACTCTTTTTAAATTCATCCACGATCCAGTTGATTACCTTTTGGTCAAAATCATCACCACCAAGATGGGTGTCACCATTGGTTGACTTTACTTCAAAAACACCGTCACCCAGTTCCAGGATTGAGATATCAAATGTTCCTCCACCGAGGTCAAAAACGGCAATTTTCTCATCTTTTTTCTTATCAAGACCGTAGGCCAACGATGCAGCTGTTGGTTCATTGATGATGCGACGAACATTTAACCCGGCAATCTTACCAGCATCCTTTGTCGCTTGACGCTGTGAATCGTTGAAATAGGCCGGCACGGTAATGACGGCATCTGTTACTTCCGTTCCCAGATGTTCTTCAGCCATTTGTTTCAACTTCTGCAGCACCATGGCACTAATTTCCGGCGGTGTATAGTCTTTATCAGCGGCTTTGACTACCACAGCACCACTGGCATTTTTCGTTACGGTGTAGGGGACTTCGCTGATCTCTGTTTCTACTTCATCGTACATGCGACCCATGAAACGTTTAATTGAATAGATCGTATTAGCCGGATTAGTCACGGCCTGGCGCTTGGCCGGTTGTCCTACAATGCGTTCATTGTCTTTGGTAAAGGCCACAATGGATGGCGTAGTCCGTCCGCCTTCCGGGCTGGTAATAACGGCCGGTTCACCACCTTCGAGAACGGCCACACAAGAATTTGTCGTTCCCAGATCAATTCCAATAATTTTTCCCATGTAAAACTCCTTTTGCTTATAAATAGGTGGAGCTACAGGATCAATTTATATGCCAGCGTTATACCTGACGCATTCTGACAGAGAGTTGATTATCTTGGCAGAGAATCCCTGCTGAATCAGGCGAGTTCCTTTTTCCTATTTCGCTTTGCCGGTATAAAGGAAAAGGTAAATGATTTGCGTGCGGTACCCACTTTGACAATATCACCTGCAGAATGATTGTTTTCCAGCAATAATTCCGAAATGGGATTTTCCAAGCTGTTTTGGATTTCCCGCCGCAAATGCCGGGCACCGTAGTCAGGACTATAGCCGCGTTCCATTAACAACGCTTTCGCTCGTTTTGAAATATGTAACTTCAATCCGATTTGGGACAGGTTTTTGCGCAACTCTCCCAACTGAATATCCACAATATTCAGGACATCTTCTTTCGATAAAGTATGAAATACGATGGTATTATCAATCCGGTTAATGAATTCAGGATTGAAAATCGATTTCATTTCTTCCAGGATCGTCTCTTCAATGTTCTTATGAAGCTCGGCCGCATTTCCTTTCTGAAATCCGATGCCGGTCTTCCGGGAAAGAGATTTCGTTCCCAAGTTGGACGTCATGATGATGATCGTATTCTTAAAATCCACCTTGCGTCCCAGACTATCCGTTAGTACACCTTCGTCGAATAATTGGAGCAAAAGATTGAACACATCAGGATGGGCTTTCTCAATTTCGTCGAACAAGATGACGGAATATGGATTGCGGCGGACTACTTCAGTCAGGTCGCCACCTTCCTCATAACCTACATATCCCGGTGGGGCACCGATTAATCGGGATACTGTAAATCGTTCACTGTACTCCGACATATCCAGTTTAATCAGGGATCGGGTATGACTGAAGAGATATTGTGACAATGCTTTGGCCATTTCCGTTTTTCCAACCCCGGTGGGTCCCAGAAATAGAAAAACTCCGATAGGACGATCGGGATGCTTCAGGCCGGCACGGGCCCGCTGTATCGACTTGGTTAAGGTATCGATTGCTTCATCCTGCCCGACAATAAACTGATGCAGGCCATCGCGCATTTTGAGCAATTTATTCGATTCCGATTCGGCCACCTGATAGACAGGAATACCCGTCATGGACGCCACGACTTCGGAGATATTTTCTCGGGTAATCACCACCGGATGCAATTGTTCCTGAGCCACCCACTCGGCATGGAGTTCGCCCAGTTTCTTCACCAGTTTATGCTCTTTATCCCGTAAACGTGCCGCTTCCTCAAATTTCTGATCGGCCACCATCTGTTCTTTCAATTCGCGTACCGAATCCAGTTCATCTTCGATTTTTACCAGTTCTTCCGGAACCGAAACATTTTCCATATGGGCCCGGCTGCCAGCTTCATCCAGAACATCAATGGCCTTGTCCGGTAAAAAGCGGTCACTGATATAGCGGTCCGCCAAATGGACACAGGCTTCGATGGCGTTGTTTTCATATATGACATTATGATGTTTTTCGTAGTTTTCCTTCAACCCTTTCAGAATGTCCAGCGATTCCGAAATTGACGGTTGATTAATGATCACTTTTTGGAAGCGACGTTCCAGGGCTCCGTCTTTTTCAATGGATTTACGGTATTCATCCATGGTAGTAGCGCCGATACAATGAATATCGCCTCGGGCAAGGGCCGGTTTGAACATGTTGGAAGCATCCAGGGAACCGGTTGCTCCGCCGGCTCCAACCAGCGTGTGGATTTCGTCGATGAATAAAATGATGTCTTGGGCATTTTCCAGCTCAGTCATGATTGTTTTCATCCGCTCTTCAAACTGACCGCGATATTTGGTCCCGGCAATCGTCGAAGCCAGATCCAGAGACAGAATACGCTTATTCCGCAGAATTCGAGGTACGGATTTATCAATGATCCTGGTCGCCAATCCTTCTATGATGGCTGTTTTCCCAACTCCCGGCTCACCAATCAGAACTGGATTGTTCTTCTTGCGCCGGCTCAGAATCTGCGCCACACGGATAATTTCATCCTCCCGGCCGATGACAGGGTCTAACTCACCACGTCGGGCTAATTGGGTAATATCCCGAGAAAAATGATCCAGGGCCGGTGTTTTGGATTGGGCGGGTTTGATCGGTGATTTCTGCATCGTTCCGGCATCTCCCGTCCCAGCCTTGAGAAAGTCTTTCACTTTCTGGTATTCCAGGTTATATCCGTGCAAAACTTCAAATGCAATTCCTTCCGACTCCAGCAACAAGGCAAGTAAAAGATGGGCATCATCGGCCACATTGGCACCTAGGTTGGCGGCTTCACTGTAGGCATTCCGCAGGACCCGCTCGGCCCGACGGGTTAGGGGTAAATGTCCCAGGGTCAATGTTCCCCCGGCTGTTTTAATCAGATCTTCTATCATGGATACCATTTCATTATGATCGCAGCCATAATATTCGAATACGGACCGGGCATTCCCTGATTTTAGTTGCAGTAGTCCCAACAATAAATGCTCGGAACCAACATAACTATGTCCCAGACGAATGGCTTCTTCCTTCGCCGATTTCATTACGGTTTGTACTCGTTTTGAGAAATTTTCTTTCATAGTATGAAATTACCTGTTATTAAAATCTTCAATTGTCCTTAATGTTCCGTTTTCCAAGTTTAGATGAATATGGCTGGCTTTGGCAACAGTTGGATTGTGTGTAGTCAATAAAACGGTTTGGTTCATATCGCGGCAAATCTGCTGAATGTAGGTTATGATTTTATCTGCATTTCCCGTATCAAGATTTCCAGTCGGTTCATCCATAAGCAAAACATCCGGTTGATTCATGAGGGCCCGGCACAGG
>JBHHUC010000012.1:0-43401 GCA_046861395.1 Fidelibacterota bacterium | reverse complement strand
AAAGAAAATTAATATTTGTTTCATTCTGCGTATTACAGCTACTTTTATTCTTAGATGCACTATCGTTGGAATAGAATTAGGGGATATCATGAATAAGGCTTCCGTCAGACTTGGTCTGATAACCGTCCTGCTTTTCGGAGTCATTCAAGCTTCCACACCGCTAAACGTTTACGGGTATTTTGATTTGGAAGCATCGGTGAACAATCTGGACCAACAAGGCAAGATCTGGACTTTTGACCAACACCATTTAAACCTGATATCAATTTATCACCTGGATGACCATTTCCGTCTCTTTATAGAGACTGAATGGGAACACGGAATCAGTCTGGAAGCCAATGGTGTAGGCTCGGGAAAAATATATTTGGCTCAGGGTTGGTTGGAATACAACCATTCCCGGGGAGTGCGACTGCAGATGGGAAAAATTCTCATTCCCTTCGGGAAATACGGCCTGACCTATGATGCCACGCCCACCTATCTATCCACATTTCTACCCCATGCCCTTTATGGTAAAAACCGTAATTCCACCGGCCGTGAAGATATTCTGTTTGCCAAATGGCTTACCGGTATCCAAATTTCCGGGTTGACTAACATTTCCGACTGGGGACTGGAATATTTTGCCTACATAACCAATGGTCGTGGTCCGGCACCGTCCGAAAATGACAATAATCCTAATAAAGGAACCGGCGTCCGGGTCATTCTGACATCGCCGGGCTATAACCACATATACGGCATTTCCTATTATTCCGATCGCGACGGAATGTCATTCAACACCCTACAACAATCCTGGGGACTGGACGGGGAAGTCAATTTCAATAATTTCAAACTGGAAGCGGAAACAATCTTCACCCACGGACAAATGATTGATGCAGATTCCCTGCCGACCGATCAATATCAGGATGGTTTCGGTTATTATTTTCAAGGCAGTTATACGCTCCGCGACGTTTGGGTCCCCTTTCTGCGGTTTGATCATTTTGATCCGGACACAAAAGGCATCCTCCTGCCCTATGAGTCCTTTACCACCGGTATCAACATAAGTTTGACGTCGTCCGTCTACTGGAAACTCGAAGTAACGGACATATCCATCGGCTATGAAGACAAACGGTACACCGAATTCATCACTTCCGTGGTGGTGGCCTTCTGAAATGGTAAGAATTATTTCTTCTACTCTGCGCCAGGGAATATTGGTCCTCATCTCTCTCGCCGGATTGGCATTGGGACAGATAGCAATCGTTGTACATCCCGACAACCCGATTGAATCCATCAGCCGGGAAGAGTTGGAACATTTCTATAATGGCAGCCTCACTCAATTCCCCGACGGAACTACTGTAGTTCTGGTGGAACACAATCCTACGGCCGACAGGTTTTACCAGATCCTGCTGAATAAATCATATATCAAAGTGAAGAAACAGTGGATTCGTTACGTATTTTCCGGACGGACGGCTAATCCGCCGGAGGAAATAAGCAATACACTGAAACTACAGGAATTTGTTCTGGCTAATCGCGGTGCCATCGCCTTCCTGCCTTACGAAGATGTGACAATCAACGTGAAATTCCTTGCCGTGGACGGCCATAATGTATCGCATGAACACTATTTGTTTGCCGACACAAAACTGTTTACGCAACAGCCGTGATATTTCCCCGCATCAGTATTCGGGCCAAGTTTATTGGCATTACTTTTCTGGCCGTCTCCCTGACCGTTGCCTTTACCTTTTTCTACTTTCCTACCCAGCAGAAAAAACAAATCAACGATGCCATGGTGGAACGGCTGAACAGCACCGCCGAATTGATCGCCCTGAGTACCGGCGTTGCTCTGGGTTTGAATTCCTATGATGCCATCAAGGAATCCTTTGATTGGTTGGAACAGGATACTAGTATTGTCTATGTCCTCCTCCTTGGTGATGACGGTGAACTTTTTGCTAGCTATGACAACTCCGATGCTCCGCTGGACACGGCGGAAATTCTCAGTCACTATTCCGTTTACGAATCGGACGAAATTCTTCATGGCTCCATTCCCATTAAATTTCAGGGGAATAATTATGGTTTGCTATATATCGGGTATTCCCTGAGTCCTATGCACCATCGTATCGAGCGCTCCACCAGCCTGGCCCTCCTCATCGGATTCACCATTCTCATCCTGGGAGTACTCCTGGCCTATCTCGGGGGTGCTTATGTAACGCTACCCATCAAAGAATTGCAAACTGCTGCCACCAAAATGGCGGAAGGCAATCATGATATCAGAATCAAGCACCAGCCCAATGATGAGGTGGGGGATCTGGCACGGGCCTTCAATACCATGGCGGAGAATATCGATTCCGTTCTGGCCGAATTGAAGGAAAGCGAACAGAAATTCCGGAATGTAACCGAATCGGCTGGAGATGCCATTATCGGAATGGATGATGAGGCCTGCATTTCCTTCTGGAATCCGGCGGCGGAGCGAATTTTCGGCTATGAATCGGATGAAGTGATGGGGAAAGTTCTGCATGATTTGATTGTGCCTGAAAAATATCGTGATACCGCCAAGATGGCAGTGGATAATTTTTTTCTCACCGGATCAGGAAGCGCCCTTGGCAAATTTTTGACATTATCCGGCCTTCATAAGGATGGAATTGTTTTTCCCGTCGAACTCACACTGTCTGCCGCCAAGGTTCATAATAAATGGCTGGCTATCGGTGTTATCCGTGATATCACCGATCGGGTAAGGCATGAAAAAATGCGGAAAGGCCTGTATGACATCACCAATGCCTATACCCGCAGTACCAGTCTGGAAGAACTCTTTACCAATATCCATACAACCCTGGGCGAAATCATGGACGTTTCCAACTTTTTCATTGCAACCTACGATGCCCAGACGCAATTGCTGTCTTTCCCCTATTTCGTGGACGAAAAAGATGAAAAACCGGATCCCCAACCGCTGAGACACGGATTAACGGAATATATTCTGCGAACACGGAAACCCATCTTTATCAATGAGGACGAAATCCGGTCCCTGGCCCAGCAGGGCGAAATTGATCTTGTCGGTCCGCCTTCCGTCCAGTTCCTGGGTGTTCCTTTACTACTGGAACATGAACCCATCGGGACGATTACGGTCCAAAGTTATTCCGATGAAAGCTGTTACGATCTGGATGACCTGGCAGTGCTGGAATATGTATCGCACCAGGTTGCCTACGCCATCATCAAACGCCGGGATGCTGATGCTCTTCAGGCTTCCGAAGAAAAATACCGCGTGCTGTCGAATAAGCTTGAGCAATCCAATCAGATGAAGGATCTGTTGCTGGATATTATTACCCATGATTTGAAGAATCCGGCCGGCGTCATTAGCGGTGTGACCGAGATGCTCAGCAATGAATATCCCGATGATGAAATGATAAAAATGATTCGCAGCAGCAGCGAAAACCTACTGAAAGTCATTACCAACGCCACAACCTTGTCCAAAGTCTCCATGGATGAATCCATCAAGAAAAAGGAACTGGAAGTTTTTGTCATTGTCCAGGAAATCCTGGACGGTTTTGCCACAGCCCTGAAGCAAAATGACATTCGGGTTGAAAACAATATTGATCCAGAGCAGAAAATTCTGGCCAATCCCATCATTGAAGAAGTCTTTAAGAATTATATCAGCAATGCCATCAAATATGCCGCCCACGGGAAAAAAATTGTCATTGACACAGAAACGAAAGATGACAATATCTTTATCTATGTCCGGGATTTTGGCACCACCATACTGGAGGAGAATCGGGAGGCGGTCTTTGTGAGAAATCTTCAACTGGGAAAAACAGAAGGCCGCGGACTGGGACTGGCTATCGTAAAACGCATTGCCCAATCCCACGGCGGGGAAGCCTGGGTCGAACCGAACCAGCCCACCGGCAATTCCTTTGTATTACAATTGCCTATCGCGTGACTAACGACTTTTTCCAAACCATAACCAAACTTATCATATGATATATTCCCTTCGTTTCACATTCATTACGTTCATTGCTGCCTTTCTTGCCGGACCATCGGTGATAGCCCAGCCGTCGGCCCTGCAACAACTGTCTCTTGTGGACTCGGCACAGTACGATAGCGGCATTCCCACTCCTCGTCAGATTGTGGGACATGCTGTCGGGACCGTTCATACCCGCACGGACCAGGTGATTCAGTATTTCACTGCCCTGGATGCCGTCAGTGAGCGGGTAACCGTGGACACGACTAGTTTCAGCCATGAAGGACGGGCCCTGATTCATGCCGTGGTCACGTCCACCGAAAACATGAAAAACCTGGCCGCCATCCAGCACAATAATCTGGAACTGATGTGGTCTCCTGCCAGCGTAACCCGATCCGATCTCGATTCCATGCCGGTGATTGTATATCTGGCCTATTCGATTCATGGGGATGAGGCCAGCGGAACGGAAGCGGCCCTGCTCCTGTTATACCATCTGGCAGCCGACCAGTCACCGGAAACGCAAGCATTATTGCAGAAAATGGTCATTATCATTGACCCCATGCTTAATCCCGACGGCCGTGATCGGTTCGTGAACTGGGTAAACGCCTACCGCAGCTCGGGACAAGAAGGCGATATTCAGGATATGGAACATAATCAACCCTGGCCCCGGGGCCGAACCAATCATTTTCTTCATGATTTAAACCGGGACTGGCTCCTGGCCCAGCATCCCGAAACCCAGGGCCGGCTTAAGTTGTTTCATGACTGGCAGCCCCAACTACTTGTGGATGTCCACGAAATGGGTCGCAATGCCACGTATTTCTTTCAACCCGGCGTTCCATCACGGAATAATCCCCATTCCCCTGAAAATGTATTTACCCTCACCAAACGTCTGGCACCCTTCTTTGCCAAAAATCTGGACCGCACCGGCGGGCTCTATTACACCGGGGAACGCTTCGACGATTTTTATTATGGCAAAGGATCGACATATCCCGACATCAACGGCGCCGTCGGTATCCTGTTCGAACAAGCCAGTTCCCGCTCCCTGTTGACCGACAGCGACTTTGGTGCGTTATCATATGAAAAAACAATCCAGCAACAATTCCTGACATCCCTGGGAGCGCTGGAAGGCGCCCGGTCTTTGCGGCTTGATCTTCTTCAACATCAGCGGAACTTCTACCAAACCATCCCGGCTTTTGTCCGGGCACAACCGGTTAAAGCCTGGATCGTGGACCGGACCAAACATCCGTTACGAGTTCAGGCCTTCCTTGATGTATTGAATTATCACCGGATCAGGGCCTATGATTTGATAAAACCCCTCTCGGTCAAACAAACGGTATATCGGCCCGGGGAAAGTCTGCTTCTTCCTCTCAACCAACCCCAGGGACGACTCCTGCAGGCCATCATGGAAACAGTGACAGAATTTTCCGATTCCATTTTCTATGATGTTTCGGCTTGGACCTTCCCGGCTGCTTTTGGACTATCGGCTGATCCGGTGACACGTGCGGTGGATCGGCATCGGGGAGAACGAATTTCAGACCTCCCGATTCCCTTCTCAGCCCCGGATGATACGGCCCAATATGCCTATATCCTAACGTGGGACCGTTTCACGGCTCCCGCTGCTTTATATCAGATACTCCGTTCGGATCATTATGCCCGAGTTGCATTACAACCATTTACCATTCCCCTGGCCAACGGAACGGAGCATACATTTCAGCGGGGCAGTATTGTCATTCCCGTGAAAAAACGTGACGGAAGCCCGTCTCAGATTCATGACATGATGGACCACCTCAGCCGGGAATATCGCGTCAATATTTATCCGGTTCATTCCGGCTTTTCCACCAGCGGGCCAACTCTGGGAAGTCCCAACATGGCTGTCTTGACCACACCGGTCATCGCCCTGTTGGCCGGAGACGGAACTTCATCTTACTCGGTAGGTGAAATTTGGCATTTATTGAATAAGAAGATGGATATGCCGCTAGCTCTGTTGCAGACTTCCCGGATATCAGCAGACCAGTTGACACCCTATACAACCCTCATTATGCCCCATGGTTGGTATTCCAACCTGGACTCAAATAAGGTTCAAATCATCAAAGCCTGGGTACGGAAAGGGGGAACGCTTATTGCCACGGAAGGCAGCGTGAAAAAGTTGCTTAAACGGAATTTCATTGCTGAAGAAATAATCGATATCCCTAATGATACGGTCCAGATTGCCTATGATAAAGCGGATGCCCGTCGCGGGGCTCGCTATATCGGTGGAGCAATCTTCCGTGCCACCGCCGATACCACCCATCCTCTGGTCTTTGGTCTGCCGTCCACGACTCTGTTATTCCGGAAATCCACACTTTTCCTGAAACCATCCAAAACACAGACGGGAAATGTTCTTATCTATGAAAAAAAGCCACTGTACAGCGGCTATATTTCCCGGGACAATGAGACGTTGCTGGCCGGGTCGGCAGCGTTAATTGCTCGCACCTTGGGACAAGGTCATGTGATTCTGATGACGGATCCGCCCTTTTTCCGTTCCTTCTGGTACGGCACGGCACCCATCCTCACAAATGGAATATTCTTCGGTAGTATTTACTGATCCGGATTGTAGATTTTTACTTGACAGCGCCCAGCCCGCTTTGCGTCATAGACGGCCTGATCGGCGGCGTTGATTAGGTCCAGCGGTTCCGTGGCATGCATGGGAAATTGCGCCAGGCCGGCACTAAAGGTAATGTTGATATCCTCGTCGGCATAATGGAACAGCGGTTTCGATTTTACCGTATCCAGGATTTTATTCAATGTGCGTTCCGACCCTTCCAACTTGGCACGTTCCAGAATCAGGACGAATTCCTCTCCGCCCCAGCGGGCAAAGATGTCGGTACTACGGATTTCATCATTCACCAATTTGGTAAAGGCCACCAGACAGGTATCACCGGCTGAGTGGCCGTATTTATCGTTGACATTTTTAAAATGATCCAAGTCGATAATGCACAGGGTTAATTCATCGCCGTGTCGTTTATGCAGGCGTAACTGGCGAATCAGTTCCTGGTTGAAATAGCGACGGTTGTATATCCCCGTCAGGGGATCCAGATACATGGCAGTACTCATATCGCGCTGCCGTTCCAGCACCGAGAAGACTTTTGCCAGGATTTCATCCTTATCAATGGGTTTGGTGATATAATTATCCGCACCCTGGGAATAGGCCTTGATTTCATCCCTGCTTTCACCCACGCCGGTCACAAAGATGAAGGGAATAATCCGCAGGCGGGCATCCTGTTTCACTGCCGTCAAGAAATCAAACCCATTGGGAGACATGGAAATATCCGACAGGATTAAATCAGGCGATAAATTGAATATCTGTTCCAGTAATTCTGATATATCATCGCCCTCTGTTACCTCAGATACTGTATATCCTTCGCTCTTCAGGATATGGATCATCTGATTCACAGAATTCTTATCATCATCAATAACAACAATATGTTCTTTCATAGTGTTTCCTTTACCCCCAGATATATGTTTGCTAAATTTACTGAAACCTGCTGCAGGGTACGAAAGAAATCAGGAATAATTTAATCCATTCCGCTGCAGGGTGTGTCACCGTTAAATTTTTACCTGATCTTACTTCATTTTTCAATCAAACTTCCGGCCATTATGAGTAAATCCTTTTATCATCGCCATATCGGGTCCGATTCCGACATGATTTCCCACATGCTGAACACTATCGGTTGTGCTTCGCTGGATGACCTGATCAATGAAACCGTTCCGGATGCGATTCGCCGATCTCATCCCTTGAACTGGCCCGCCGTTCCTGAACACCGTGCCCTGAGGGAGTTGCATGACATTGCAGGGAAAAATAAGGTCTTGGACACCTACATCGGCCAAGGATTCTATGATACGATTCTACCCGGCGTCATCCGGCGTAATATACAGGAAAACCCTGGCTGGTACACGCAATACACACCGTATCAGGCGGAAATTTCCCAGGGACGACTGGAAGCGTTGCTCAATTTCCAGACGATGGTGATCGATTTGACCGCATTGGATATTGCCAACGCCTCTCTGCTGGATGAAGCCACTGCCGCAGCCGAAGCCATGAATATGCTGTACCAGGCTCAGCGCAGCCGTCGGAAAAAGTTTTTTGTGGATCATGGCGTATTCTCCCAAACCGCAGCCGTCCTGCAAACCCGGGCCAATCCGCTGGACATCGAATTGGTTTTCGGTTCCGCTCTGACTGACAATATTGATGATACATTTTTCGGTGTTCTGGTCCAATACCCGAATCGCCACGGTGACATCTCCGATTACCGTGATCTCTGTCATCGGGTTCACACTGCCGGAGGCCATGTGGTGGTGGCCGCGGATCTACTGGCCCTGACCCTCTTGGTTCCGCCGGGTGAATTTGGTGCCGATGTGGCCGTGGGTACGTCTCAACGATTCGGTGTTCCCCTGGGCTACGGCGGACCCCATGCCGCTTATTTCGCCACTCGCGATGCCTTTCGTCGCCGTCTGCCGGGACGCATTATTGGCGTCAGTATCGATTCCCAGGGACAGCCGGCATTGCGCATGGCGCTGCAAACCCGGGAGCAACATATCCGGCGGGAAAAAGCCACCTCCAACATTTGCACGGCCCAGGTTCTTCTGGCCATCATGGCCGGCATGTATGCCGTTTATCACGGACCACAAGGCCTAAAGGATATTGCCCGCCATATCCGGCGCCATACGTTCGCCCTGGCCCAGGCTCTGAAAAAAAACGGCCACACCGTATTAAACGGGGAATTCTTTGATACGCTCCACATTCGACCGGTGGGACTGAGTATTGCGATGTTACGGCAAAAAGCCGAAGCAGCCAGTATCAACCTGGCCTATTCCGAAGATTCGGTGGGAATCAGCCTGGGTGAATCCATTGATGCGACGAAACTGCAGGCCCTCCTGGATCTTTTTAATATTTCCCGTTTCACATTCCCCGAAGAACAGGATTATCCGGAATCACTCCAGCGTACATCTTCCTTTTTAATACATCCGGTTTTCAATTCTTATCATACAGAAACGGAAATGCTTCGCTATATCCGGCGCCTGGAGATGAAGGACTTGTCTCTCACCACCAGCATGATTCCCCTAGGTTCCTGTACTATGAAATTGAATGCCACATCGGAAATGATACCCATTATGTGGCCGGAATTTTCCGATTTGCATCCTTTCATCCCCCGGTCCCAGGCCGAAGGCTACCACATCATGATTCGCCAACTGGAACATTGGCTGTCGGAAATCACCGGTTTTTCGGCCGTCAGCCTCCAACCTAATTCCGGGGCTCAGGGTGAATATTCCGGTCTTATGGTCATCCGGGCCTGCCACCGGGCCCAGGATAATGGCAACCGCCGGATCTGCCTGATTCCGGCTTCAGCTCACGGAACCAATCCGGCCAGCGCCACCATGGCCGGGATGGAAGTGGTTATCGTCGCCTGTGATGATGGGGGAAATATTGATCTTGAAGACCTTCGTTCCAAAGCCGGTAAATATGCCAACCGGCTGGCGGCGTTCATGGTAACCTATCCTTCCACGCACGGAGTGTTTGAGCCTGGCATACGCGAGGCCTGTCAGATCATTCATGAACATGGCGGCCTGGTCTATCTGGATGGGGCGAACCTCAATGCCATGGTCGGACTTTGCGAGCCAGCAGCCTTCGGAGCCGATATCATGCATATTAACCTGCATAAAACATTTGCCATTCCCCACGGTGGGGGTGGCCCCGGGATGGGCCCAATATGTACGACGGAAACACTGGCCCCGTTTCTTCCCGGACATCCCGTCGTGCGAGTCGGTGGCGACCAGGCCATGACGGCAGTGGCCGCGGCTCCCTGGGGCAGTGCCAGCATTCTGGCCATCTCGTGGATGTACATTGCTCTCATGGGTGGCGAGGGCCTGACAGAGGCCTCGGCAATGGCCATTTTGAATGCCAATTATATGGCGGCACGTCTACAGGAATACTTTCCCATTTTATATACCGGAGAAAACGGCCGCGTCGCCCATGAATTCATTGTGGATTTACGACCGTTTAAGAAAGAAACGGGTATTACGGAGGAGGATGTGGCCAAACGACTCATGGATTATGGCTTCCATGCTCCCACCATGTCCTTTCCGGTGCCGGGGACACTGATGATCGAACCTACTGAAAGCGAATCCAAGGCCGAATTGGATCGGTTCTGCGATGCCATGATCGCTATCAGGAATGAAATACTTCAGGTCAAGGCTGGCAAGCTGGACCAGAAAGATAATCCGTTAAAAAATGCTCCTCATACTGCCGCCATGGTTACAGCCGATACCTGGTCCCATCCCTATAGCCGGGAACAGGCGGCTTATCCTGTTCCAGCCTTAACACAATTCAAATTCTGGCCAGTGGTAGGTCGGGTAAATAATGCCTACGGGGACCGAAACCTGGTGTGCAGCTGTCCTCCGGTCGATACCTATCGTACCAATTAAGTCTTTAATTCCTCCATCAGCGCCTCCTGTTCTTCCAAAAGAGCAAGATAGTCGGATTCCAGCTTTTGCTGTTCTTCCATCTTAGCCTGGAGGCGGTCAAAATCTGATGCAATCTCCGTTACACTCAATTCGCGGACCACTGTCTCCAGCCGGGTTTCCAATTCATTAATCAGTCGTTCCACCTTCTGCAGACGATTGCGGCGGCGGCGCAGGTCACGATAGGACGTTTTTTCCCGTATCGAAGCTGAATGATTTTTCGGCTTGACTGACGTCTGCCGTTCCACCTTTTCCCCCCGATCCTTCTTCCAACGGTAATAATCATAATTCCCGGTATAAGTGGAAACACCCCCGGAAACAATTTCCAATGTTTTATTCGTTACTTCATTCAGAAAAAAGCGGTCATGTGAAATACAGACCACGGTGCCGGCAAACTGTTTCAACGCTTCTGTAATGACCTGACGGGAAACCATATCGAGGTGGTTCGTGGGCTCATCCAGCAGGAGTAAGTGAGATGGTTCCACCAGCATCCGAGCCAGGGCCAGCCTAGATTTCTCCCCACCGGAGAGGACTTTCACCTTTTTATCCACCGTTAGTCCGGTAAATAAAAATCCGCCCAGATAGGTACGGGTTTCCTGATTCGACCAGCCGCGGGAAATGGAAGCGATGGTATCAAACACCGTTTTTTCCATATCCAGGACTTCCAATTGGTGCTGGGCGAAATATGCTCGCCTGATTGAGGGACCATAATCAATGTTTCCCCCGGTTGGTTTCTCAACACCCGCCAGCAGTTTCAGTAAGGTCGATTTCCCGGAACCGTTGGGCCCCACCAGGCCTACTTTTTCGCCCCGTTCAATGGAGAGGGATAAATCTGTATATACTACTGTTTTCCCATAGGCTTTATGAGCATGACGAAGCGTAACAACCTTTAGAGGACCACGCTCGGGTTGAGGAATGCGGGCCGACATGGTTGTCATTCCACGATCGGGAGAATCCACCTTGTCCATTTTTTCCAGCATTTTTATCCGGCTCTGAACCTGGCTGGCTTTGGTGTTTTTATAGCGAAATCGTTCTATGAACCGTTCTGTGTCTTTGATTTTTCGTTGCTGATTTTTCCAGGTGGCCAGTTGTTGCTCCCGGCGCAGGTTTTTCTGTTCAACAAATGAAGTGTAATTCCCGGTATACAGGGTAGCCGTGCCTCCTTCCAGTTCCAGAATATGGGTCACAGACTGATCCAGAAAAGCACGGTCATGACTGATCAGAATGATGCCGCCCTTCCAGGATTGTAAAAAACCTTCCAGCCAGATGGTGGCTTCCAGGTCCAGGTGATTCGTGGGTTCGTCAAGCAACAGGAAATCTGGTTGCCTCAGGAGAATCCCTGCCAGGGCAACTCGCATACGCCACCCGCCGCTGAAGGTGGACAGAGAGGCATGAAACTGACGTTCCGTAAATGCCAGGCCACTGAGATATTTCCTGGCCTTCTCTTCCAGTCGCCAGCCATCCTTGGTTTCAAAGGCCTGTTGCAGTCGACCCAATTCCTGTAATACAGATGTATTATCAGGTTCTCTGGCGATCCGTTCATTCAATACATGCAATTTCTCTTCCAGGTCCGCCACCTCCGGCCAGCTAGCCAAAACTTCCTGCACAATGGTCCGCTCACTGCCGGAAACGATTTCCTGCGGCAAATACCCCAATTGCTGACCCTTGTCCAACAGGATATTGCCACTGTCCGGCTGGTCCAATCCCAGAATCAGTCGCAGAAGTGTGGTTTTTCCGGTTCCGTTAGCCCCGACCAGCCCGATGCGCATTCCCGGGCGAATCGAGAGGGTAATATTTTCCAGCAGGACTTTATCTGGAAAGGATTTATAGACCGCTTCAAACCGGATCATGGCGTCGTTGTCGCCATTTCTCCCATCATGTGCCGTCCCTGATTGGCCGTCAGTTTAACAGGATGGATGGTGTTGATATGATTGGGCGAGGAGGGAACCTGCACCAGGATGTAATTATCAGTGTGGCCTGTTACATATTGCCCTTTCACGGCTTCGAACAGAACCTGGCGTTGGGTGTCCACAAATTTATCGTGAAACAGGGAGCGCTTTTTATCGGATAAAATGCGCAACCGTTTACTCCGTTGCATACGCTCTGCCGGCGGGACGGCCCCGTTATAGGTGGCAGCTGGTGTTTGCGGTCGGTCGGAATAGGAAAAAACATGGAGATACGATATGTCAAGATCCATAATAAATTGATATGTATCCTCAAAGTCTTCTGCCGTCTCACCGGGAAACCCGACAATCACATCACCGCCGATACAGGCATCCGGTAACCGGGATCGGATGGCGTTCACCCGGTCCTGGTACAGTTCCCGGTTATAACGCCGTTTCATGGCGTTCAGGATTTTATCGGAGCCGGATTGTAAGGGTATATGGAAATGAGGTACAAATTTTTCGGATTGTTGTATGGCATCCATAATACGGTCCTCTAGCAGATTGGGTTCAATGGAAGAAATCCTGATGCGGTCCACCGCAATCTGATCTTCCAGGGCCAGTACAAGATCGTAAAATGTTTCACCGGTATCCCCAGCTCCGAAATCGCCGATATTCACTCCAGTTAAAACGATTTCCCGGGCTCCGTTGGCGGTAATGGTTTTGGCATGGGAAAGAACGCCTTTAATCGTATCGCTCCTACTTTTTCCTCGGGCCAGGGGAATCGTACAATAGGTACAGGGATAGTCACAACCGTCCTGAATTTTCAGAAATACCCGTGTTCGTTCTGCGGCTGAATATGAGGCCGTGAATGTTTCTGCCCGGTCGATACTTTCCCTTAAAATCACCGGTTTCCGGCTGCTGTCCAGGGAATCCAGGGCATCCAGTAATTGGAATTTTTCCACAGTCCCCAGCACGATATCGGCACCTGTAGTCTGTTGCAGGCGTTCCGGTTGCAATTGAGCGTAGCACCCCACCAGGGCAATCGTAGCGGCAGGGTTTTGTCGCCGGACCCGGCGAACGAATTTCCGACAATCCCGGTTGGCATTTTCCGTGACGGAACAGGTATTCACGACATAGATGTCAGCTTCGGCCTGCGGAGGTAAGACCGAAAAACCACGTTCGGCGAAATCGCGGGCCAGGGTGGCCGTCTCGGCATAGTTCAGCTTGCAGCCGATGGTGTGAAAGGCAATGGTTTTGGGTTGGGTGCTCATGAAGTATTCAGGTCGAAAATTTGGGGCGGGAATTTCGGAACGGGGGCAGGAAAAACCAAACGCGAGATTCCGCCCCTAGAGGGCCAAACGATTCAAAACTTTCTCACTCAGTTGCCATAATCGTTCCTGATCCGCCGTATCGTAAGAAACCGGACTGCTGGATACGGCTTTACATTTGACAAAGTATTTTCCTGTCACATTTGCCACTTCCGGATCAACCGCCAGATAGACGCTAGTGTCACTTCCTTTTTCCTTATTGATGGCCATCAGGGCTTTGGCCGCGCCGATCAGCCACCGCATAAAACCGGTATTATTATCACCAAATCGTGTTTTTACAAATCCGGGATGAAGACAATTCACTGTGATCGCCGTATCAGACAAACGCCGCGCCAGAGCATAGGTAAATAGGATATTCATGAGTTTTGATCGTCCGTAGGCTTTCCAGCCGGAATATTCCTTTTCACCCTGGATATTCTCCCAGTCCAGGGTATTTCCCTTGTGTGCATCGGACGATACATTCACGATCCGGGCGGAATTTGCCTGACGCAAGAGTGGCAGAAGATTTTGTGTCATGAAGAAATAATTCATGTGGTTCAGGGCAAAGGTTCGTTCCAATCCTTCGCCGGTTGTGGCATAGGAATTGAAAAAAGCACCTGCATTGTTTAATAGTACATCCAGAGAATTAAGATCGGTTTTGATGACGTCACATACGGTTTTGATCTCCTTCATGAGGGAAAGGTCTGCAGGGTAAAATTTCAGGTCACTATTTCCCGTTTGGGACTGAATCTCAGCCGCAACCTGTTTTCCCTTGACCGGATTACGTCCTATCAACAATAGCCGGTGACCATCAGCCGCCAGTCGCAAGGCGGCCTGTTTTCCAATCCCGTCCGTGGCTCCGGTGATAACAATTGTTTTACTCATTTTCACTCTCCTGCATGATGATTTCCTTTCTGGTCTGCTGCCCACCGCCATACTGCAATGAGCGGAATGATGAAACTCGTCAAAATGATGAACAATAATACCATACTGCCAGGCCGGCACAATGTTTCCCTGACAGCCATCGGCAACCGGTAGTTCAGAAAGGGATATTGTTCCACACTCCGTTTATCCCGGTCTCGCAATCGCAAACGTTTCTGCATCCGCCACTGGTTCCCCGATAATAAGGTTTCCATATTAAGTAAAGAAAATGCTTCGGTCTGAGAAAAATCAAAATGCTGACTTCCTTCGCTGTAAGTGGATGTCCCGGCATAATATTCTTCATCTTTCATGATATCTACGATTTCGTGGGTAGAAAAGGGGAAGGCGTCGCTGGCCATGACGAAACCATGCCGACCCCGGGGCTTTGAGTGGCCGTCTATGACACGATAATGGGGAAAGACGTCAGCTACACCTTTAAGAATTTTCATTCCCTGGCTCCCGGGACGGTCCGCATAGGGTCGACCTTGGGTGGATTCGGAAAAGATACCGCCGGGTTTCAAATGCTTTTTAACCAGACGAAAAAAATCGCGGTTGTGGAGCAGCATCGTTCCCAGGTAGTACGGAGCGGAAATATCCATGATAATCAAATCATATTGATCGTCACGAGTCTGCAGAAAATGTTTGGCATCATCAACGACGATTCGGACCTTTTCCAGTTGATCGAAGCGATTTAGATCAGCCCACCACAACAGGGCCGACTCGACCACTGTGCGATCGATTTCAACCAGAGTGGCCTGACGGGCATAGGGTTCCACCCGGCGCAGGGAATAGAGAGACCCGCCACCCAAAATTAATATATCCAATGGTCGGTTAACCTCTTCATGGAGATAGCGGGCTGGCAATTCCGCCAGAAACCAGGTGAATTCACTCAACCCCGTTTCACGGCTGAAAGTACCACGGGCATTATATTTATAATCGAAGTACCGGACACCATTAATGAAGGACACCCGTGATTTCGGCTGGCTCTGTTCCCGGTCATGAAACGTATCGATGACATCAACGGAATGATAAAAACTATTGGCGGCAAAAAGCATTCGGGGGAAATCATACCCCCGAGATGTATAGTAATCCTCCAGGGCCAATTGATGCAGCCGATCCTGATGTGTCACCAGCAAGCCAATAATCACTGCACCGCCTACCACAATCCAGCGGCCCGCCGGCGTAACGGACATTAAGATATAAATAAGCACCAGCAGTATTGTGAAATAGGCCAGAGGTAAAAGGGCGGGAAAATATTCCAGTCCCATAATAACGAGGAAAACACCCGTGGCGGCCCCCAGCAGATCAATGCGGTAGTATCGTGCCAGGCTTTGGCTCCCCTGCTGGGCAATCACCCGCGGCAGCAGGATGGAATAAAAGGACGATGTTACCAAGCTGGTCAGGAGAATTAACATGATCAAAACCGTCATACCCATGCCGGCCCGGATGAGGTATCCGCTGATCATGTTTATCGAAAAAATGATCACTAAATGTAAAAAGAAGGAAGCAACTGCCAATAGAATCAGAAACCAATATGAAAGCCGGGGGGCCAGACCATAGCCAATGGAATATCCTACAAAGTAGGCTGTCCCAACAATCAGTATGGTCAATTCGCTGGCCGCCAAGACAGTGGAAAATTCACGGGTAATCATATATTGTAACAGTACCAGATTGATTCCCGCCAGAAACAAGACAACCGATGCAAATTCCGGCTTAAAGTATGTCTCTGTTTTGTTGTCCTTCCGGACCACGGCGGTCTTCATTACCACGCGATCCAGACACAGGGCATAAACACTCAGCAGCACCAGTAGTAGTGTAATAATATGGTTTCCTAACAGGACGGCCATGATTATTCCGGAAACAGGGAGGATCGTGAGAATGGTTTTCCGTTCCCCCAAGGACAGCCATACCAGCGCCAGACTGATGAGGGGAGCCCAGTACATCAGACGGATTCCGAAAATCAGAAAAAATAACAGACCTAAAAGGTTGCCAATGATAAATCCGTTATTTTCATGGAAAAAGATGCGGTATGGTGTAGTCTGGCCGGCAAAATATTTAAAAAATGTCCCGGCCGGAAAGGCAATCAACCCGATCAATAGTGCGATGATGGGAATGAGTCCGTGGTAAGGAGGCAGAAAACCGGTCAGTCCCAGTAGAAAATAGTAGGCGCCACAGGAAACGAATAGTGATGTTCTATAGGAAAGCCGAACCCGCTCCTGTAAACTGAGAACCACGCCACCTACCCAGGCCAGAACCATGGCGAAGTACCCAATGAAGGTAGCAGTTACGTTGCACAGAATAATAAAGTAGATGGCGGACTGGAGAATCCCAAAATGAACACCACTGTGCAATAGTGATGATTTAAGACCCGTAAACGGTGTATTGTGTTTCATTGGGGGCAGGATTGAACTAGGTTAAAACATGGCGTCAGCTTCATTAAAAAATGAATCTTTAATACCTTTATTGATTTTATAACGGGAATAACGAATTATAATATTCCCTTCAAAGGGTTTGTCTTCCAGACCCATATCCTCGACTGCGTGGTCCGGAATATTGGACTGCATATCGGACGGCATTCTGATAACCATGTTAGTTTTTATTGGCATCCATATTCCATCGGTGACTTCTTCGTATTCCGATTCTATCTGAAAAATCGTGACCGAATCCAGGTTGGCGGATACCCGATCGATATACCAGTGTTCACGGTTAACATGCAGGATCAACGTGACACGTGAGGATTCGGCCGTTTTATTATTTCCGGGAATGAACCCGGATAGGGAGTCCGTTGCCGTCTGGCCCCTAATCAAAACGCCGCCTTTCGGATCCTCGGTAATGTCCATGGCATCCAGGTGTGATAAAAACGCATCCGGTGACATGGTGATACCGGCTTTGGGTACGATAGCAAAACCATCTGATTCAATCTTAATCTTTCCCGGATTCTTATAATATATATCTATCTTTTTTCGGGGCATCCGGAATTTTGGCATCGTGACGGACATGGTCACACGAACAGAATAATCCTCAATCTTCTGATAATGCGAAAGGATATTTTCCAGCAGCGTTTCCTGGTCTGGAATTTCCTGGCCCCACAACAAAAGGAATGGAAGGAAAAGAAAAAGGTGTGTTCTCATGTCAAAATGTCCTTGCGACTGAAATGAACGATGGCAATGCCAAGAAACAGGGCCATATGACCGGCCAGAACCAAGACATCCCTTATAATACCACCCCAGGGAATGGGATCGAAAAAGGCCTTCTTCCACACATCCAAATACGAAGTGAAAAGCCAGGGACGTAGGGTTTCGAAAAAGGAAAGAGGAATGTTGGCCACCGCCAGACCAATGATCAACACTGACATGGCACCCACCAGGGGTCCGATACCGTTGTTTACGAAGGTCGAAAATAAGAAACAGAGTGTACTGATCGTTCCCATGGCCAAGAGAACGAAAAAGAAGGACAAGGCAAAGCGCATGATGGCCATGTCGGCCGGCAGAACCAGTATCCCGTCCTGGAAGACAATCAAATCCCCGGAACCCAACCACAGGGTGCCCAGTCCCAGACTCATGAGGGCAGCGAAGGACAGCAAGGCCAGAATATAGACCATGTTTCCCAGCCATTTGGCCAAGATAATTTTATAGCGGGAAACAGACCTCGTAAGGTAAATACGGTACGTACCTTCCGAACCTTCGCCGGCTACGATATCTCCCGATACCAGCATGATGAGGAAAGGAATATGCACCCAGAGAAAATTCATGACAAAATAGGTAACCAGAAAGCCGTTTACGATGGAACCGACCATAACAAAAGAATCTTTTATTCCTTCCAGTTGCTCCCGTTGAAACTCTTCCCCGCCGACGGAAAATCCCCAAATAATGAGGGGCATCAGAAGGCCAATCAAGATAAATCCCAGCGAAGAGCGCCATTTCCCCATGATTTTCTGAATTTCATTGTATACCAGGGAAATCATTTTTCCTGTTCTCCTGTCATGGATAAGTAATAATCCTCCAGGGAGGTGCGGGGATTAAAAGACATAACGGCAATATCCCGGTCAACCAGCGTTGCATTGATGGCCGGCAGATGAGGTTTGGTTGTGGTACAGAACAACGTTGTCCCCGTGGTGCTGATTTCCCGGACAAATTCTAATCCCTGTAAAACTTTCTGTGCTTTATTCACGGGATCAGCCACAATTTCCAATTTAATATCCGATTCGGCGCCCAGTAATTCTGATACGGATCCTGTGATCACCAATTTCCCATGATTGACAATTGCCATAGAGGTACACACTTTTTCCACTTCATACAGCAGGTGAGAGGAAAGGAAAATCGTCATACCCTGCCCGGATAAATCCCGAATCAAATCCCGGACCTCCTTCATGTGTTCCGGATCCAGTCCGGACGTGGGTTCGTCCAGAACCAGAATTTCCGGTTTATTCAGCAAGGCTTGCGCAATGCCCAGTCGTTGTTTCATTCCATGAGAAAAAGCCTTGACCTTGTCGTCGGCCCGGTCCAGCAGAGATACGTTGTCTAGGACGGTATCAATACGGGTGAACGGTATACCTTCCATTCGGGCCAGTAATTCCAGATTTTTCCTGGCACTTAAATGCTTATAAAATGCCGGTTCCTCCACCAGGGCCCCCATGTGCCGTAATGCCTTGTTCCGTTCCCGTAGAACGGAAAATCCATTAATCAGAATATCGCCGGAATCCGGCCGGATAAGAGATAAAATCATGCGTATCGTTGTTGATTTCCCAGCGCCGTTGGGCCCCAGGAAGCCAAAAACATCCCCCTGCCGTACTGTAAAGGAAATGTGATCCACGGCCCGAAAGGAGCCGTAGGATTTGGACAGATCCATGACCTGCAACCCGATGTTATCCATGCCGAGCACCATCGTTAGACGGAAAGGCAAGCATCGTCAGACGGGTAGGTGACGTCTGTTTTGATGGATTCAAAGGCTGGCCGGCGGAAAGATTTTGCATGATGAAATTTGAGGATGTTTGCTGCAGTTTAAAACCGTTCTTTCTACCCATTTTATCGTAATTCGGTTTTGTTCATTCAACACCTACGGCGTTGGGATTGTTGGGATATTCAATTCTATGGATATTCGATCTCCCAACCTGCGGTACGGGACTGTAAGCCCCCGGGATCGTTTATTGTTTGCAGGATGAATTATCGACGGGTTCGAACAAAATATTTATTCCGTCAGATAATTGGTGATTTCTTATCCGTTGGTTAATGATCAAATTACCCTGTAGGTCGGAACGAAGTAGATATCCCGCCTAAAAGCGGGAGGTAAAATGTCTATAGCTGTCAGATTGACAAAACCACCAACCTCGCAGAGGTCGAATGTCAATTGCAATATCCAAATCATCATTTATTATGCAAAACCTGACGGCGTTGGGAATATTGAAATATCCAATTATGTAGACATTCGTTTCCTACGGAATCGTTTTTTACCGACAAAGATTTTTTGCCAAGAATTTAAACAAAAGATACATCCTGTCAGATGTGGGGAATATTGATCTGTTCGTTGATAATCCTGCAACCCCAGCGGGGTTACATGTCTGTAGCCATCAATTTACCCAAATACAATCAACCCTGTAAGGGTTGTATATCATTTGTGAACATCCGGAAACATTTGCTTAAACGTAGACCCGCCAACAGGCGGTCAAACCTCTTTTTTCGTAAAATCGTGAATTCATTTATCAATTCCCAAACTGATCGTAATTTCCTTTATGCCGAAAAAGAAAAAAGTACTGTTTATTTGTACCGGTAATTCCTGCCGGTCGCAAATGGCCCACGGTTTGCTGGCCGACATGGCCGCCGATCGTTTTACGGTCTACAGTGCCGGCTCACATCCCAGCCGGGTCCACCCGGCGGCAATCGCTGTCATGAATGAATGGGGTATCGACATTTCCCATCACACTTCCGATTTCATGGATGATTATCTGGACCAGGACATCGATATCGTCATTACCGTATGTGACCATGCCCGGCGGGCCTGTCCGACTTTCCCGGGACAGGTGGAACGGATTCACTGGAGCATTGAAGACCCATTTCATGGCTGGGATGACGCAGAAGCCTTTCTACCCCGTTATCGTGAAACCAGAAATGAATTAAAAGAAAGAATTGAGAATTTCCTGAAATCGCATTAGGTTTAGTCGTTCATTATTATAAACGACAATGTGGTTTCGTCATTTCACATTTACATTATTTACTGTATCCTGGTGTTTTTGCCAGGTCCTGATCACCGAGATCATGTACGATCTCCCGGGAACCGATTCCCCCAATGAATACGTGGAACTGTATAATGCCGCACCTAATGCCGTTTCTCTGGATGGGTGGCAAATCCAGGATAAATATACGACTGACGATTTAGTGGACACAATATTCGGCTTTGTCATTCCAGGATACAGCTATGCCTTGATTCTGGAAGGAGATCACGATATTGACAGCAGTATTTATGGGCAGTTGATCCCGGAAAACACCGTATTGTTCTACGTGGATGATGCCAGTATCGGCAATGGTTTGTCCGGCAGTGATTCCCTCTATTTACGGGATGAGAACGGGATTATTCGGGAATCGGTAGGTTGGTCCGACGTGGCCCCCGACGGCTTTTCTCTGGAACGCATTCGTCTCACTGAACCCAATGTCATAGGAAACTGGGGTGTCAGTCTGGATAGCCTGGGCACGCCCGGTTTTATCAATTCGCTGGCCCCCTTGCTGACCAATGGCCGGATCATCCCAGGCTCCGTCTTCGTTTCTCCCGATACCATACCGCCGGGAACAAGCACTGACATTGCCCTGAGAGTGACAAATGTGGGACTACTGCCCGTATCCGGAACGCTGGAATTCTATCATGATAATGACCTGATCGACCAACAGAATCTCACGGGACTAGAACCCTTGGATACATTAACCATTCACCAACTCCTGTCAGCGGTACCGGCCGGCTACTTTTCTGTTGCCGTCGTTCTTGTCCTGAATCATGACGATGACTTGGATGATAATCAGGATTCCGTTACCATCCATGTCCGATTTCCTTCCGGCCTGTTACTTTTAAATGAATTTCTTGCTACACCGCTTTCCGGTCAGGTAGAGTTTGTGGAAACTGTAAGCCGGTCCGACCAGTCAATCAATCTATGGCGCTGGTCTTTCCAGGATGCCGGTAGTTCGGCACATCGGCTGCCACTGATCATTGTCCATCCTTACCAGTATCTGGTGCTTACTTCCGATTCCCTGTTTCCCGTGCCCGACACATCCTTGCTGGTGATCCCCTCCGGTTGGCCCGCTCTGAATAATTCCGGCGATGCGATCCGTCTCATGGACCCGTTCGGAACAACAATCGATTCTGTTTCCTATACTTCAGACTGGGACCTTTCTGCCGGAATATCAATGGAAAAACGTCTGCCCGGTTTGCCATCCGCCGACAGTCTGAACTGGTTTCTCTGTGAAAATTCAGAGGGAAGGACCGCCGGATATCGTAATTCGGTCATGCCCTGGCCGGTCGATCTGGAAATCATTGGTGACAGTCTGGCAACAATTCCACCTTTCCCCGGAGCGGGACAGACCTTTCACATCCGCTGGCTGGTAAAAAACACAGGGCAAAATCCCATCGCCGGATATACGCTTCGGATGATTACCGATTATCAACAAATAGACACCAGTCTATCGGCTTACCTCCCACCGGGAGCCAAACACTATGGCCTGTTAGAACTCCTGGGACACCCCGGCGGTTATCATTCGCTCCGGGCAATGGTTGATTGCGAGGATGACTATCAGCCTTCCAATAACCAGGCAGAGGATACCATTTCCATTTCCTTTGCACAGAGTAGTGTTTTGCTCAATGAATTCATGGCGCAACCGAATAATGACCAAAGCGAATTCATCGAATGGGTCGCCAACGATACGGTCAATTTATTCCGCTGGCGAATCGCCGATTCCCGTTCGACATCCCGACCTTTTCCGGAAAATGAATTGTATCCGGGCAACTATGGAATTGTGGCCGCCGATACTCTCATCCTGTCCTATATGACCGATCCCTCCCGTGCTTTGATTGATCCATCCCTGCCAACCCTGAATAATGGCGGGGACTGGATCCGTCTCCTGGATCATACCGGTCTGTCTATTGATTCCCTGCATTATGATGATTCTTGGCCTGTTATTTCCGAATACAGTTGTGAGAAAGTCTATCCCACCTATCCTTCCCCGGAAAGCAAACATTGGCGCTCCAGTCAAGCAATACACGGGACGCCAGGGACACCGAATTCCGTCACGTTGCTGGATGAAAACGGTCGGCTGCTGGGGCCGACATATCATAACCCGGAGTATCCGTTGCCTGGTGATTCTCTCCAGTTGACAGTGCTGGCGACCAACGTCGGCCGACTACCTTTTTCCGGCGTTATCTCCGTTGAGCACAAGGATGAGGAAATTGCGGTGGGTGCCGTCCCGCTCCTGGAACCCCGGGATACTTGTGTCACTATAATATCCCTGCCACCCCTGCCCTCCGGGTTGAATCCAATTGTCTGTTATTTGTTCGTCGAAGGTGAGGATTATCCCGGTGACAATATTCTTTTTGACACGGTGATGGTTTCCCAACCGTTCGGTACAATACGCTGCAATGAATTCCTGCCGGCACCCCGGGAGAAGCAGGTTGAATTCTTGGAATGGTATAATCCCGATCATTTGGATCTCACCAACTGGGCCATCAGCAAGGACCGGATTTCACTCCATAATATTACCGATGTCGGTTTTTCCGATATGAATTATCCCGTCCTGACCGGCGATTCGGCTTTCAGTGATATTTTTCCCGGCATTCCTTTCATCGTTCCTGATGATGGCTGGCCAGCTCTGAATAATGCCGTCGGTGCCCTATATATTCACGATCCCACTGGTTTTATTGTGGACTCCCTGGTATATGGTAAACACTGGCCTCTCCAAGTCGGGCGGTCCACGGAAAAATTTCGGCCCGATTATCCGTCTGATGATTCTTCGCGCTGGGCAGTCTGTGTTACCGCTGATGGAGCCACCCCCGGCGAGCAAAACAGTGTTTATTTTGATACGATACCTCAATCGGGTCGCATCATTTTATCACCCAATCCTTTTTCGCCCGATGGAGACGGACACGATGATCAGCTTACAATCCAGTACAAATCTCCCTTTGCCAGCCCGTTGGTCAATGTGCAGTGTTATGATATTCTGGGACGACGGATACGAACCCTGGCCTGGCGCCGGGCCATGCCGCAGGAATCCATCATCACCTGGGATGGTCGTGATGACAGGAATCATCTCTGCCGCATGGCGATTTATATCATTAAGGTTGAGCTGATTGATTCGGTAACCGGGAAAACCTGGGAGGATATGAAAACCGTAGTCCTGGCAAAAAGATTATAAAAAAAGCCCTCCGGGACGGAGGGCTTAAAATCGGGAAACGAGGTGAGTTTAACGCAAGGTTAAACCGACACCGATATTGGCAGTATTGAATTCACCCACGTTATAATCGGCATTGATGCTGATAATTGCCAGCTTCAGGCGAACACCAACAATTGTCCGGAATGAATTTTCCCCGTCGAGTGAAAATTTAATCGGAACGGTAGTATCCGTTAACTCGTCCACATAATCATAACTGACATCAATCGATGAACTTTCCAGTCCTACACCTCCATAGACGGTCAGGAAGGGGATGCTTTTACTTAATTGCAGGGTCATGATACTGTTGTTGGCGGATAAAATATCCCCAAAGCTCAGATTGGTTATGTAATAACCTACCGCAATGCGCGGAAGAGCAATATTGGGAATTGGAATAAATTGGTTCAAACCGATTTTTCCGCCGAATCCATAAAAGGATAACTTGCCCATATCGCCCATATCAGCTTCCGGGAAACCACGAAGCGTGACTTCAATGCTCATGGGTAAACCCACGGAAACCTGGGGCATGACCATGGGAAAAGCCGGCAAATCAAAACCCTTGAATGTGCTCAGAGCAGGAACATTATCATCCAGAGCTGCTGAAATATCGCTGCCAAACTGGCTTTTGATTTCGTCAGCCGTCAGAGGCATGTTGGGATCCGCGGCTAACTGCTGTGCAATGGCATCAGTAGCGGAAATCTCATCTACCTGAATTTCATGGGTTTCCGCCGGACCGAACAAGGTGGATGATTCGCGGTCCGCCTCATAGATCTGATCCGGATTTAAAGAAACATCGAAACTACCGAATGAACCCAGAGTGAGGGGGAAAGTAATATCTGTGTTGGGCAGGGCAAAAGTATAGGTCTGACCGACATCGGAAATGGTGGTAGCTGCCACATTGAGTTTAAAATCAAAGCCTAGCATTTTATGGGGTTTCGCAGTATGAAACGTCCCACTGTTTACCCCCATTCCAAAGGCCGTGGCGGCCGGTCCCAGGTAACCCTTGGCATTGTCTTTGGCCATTTGTTGCAATGTCTCCTCGAGGTTTTGACTGAATATCATCCCCGTGATGGCGATTGCAATAAGAATTGTTTTACGGTTCATGATGTATAACTCCTTTTAGTTAATATCCGTGTCCCTAAATATACATTTGTTTTCAGGTCATTTAATTTAATTGAATTTATCCTCGTATCAATCCGTTTATTTCGCCATGGAACCTGGATCACATTTCCCCGTATGTAATGGCAAAAACAGGAGCTTATTATGAAACGGATTCTTCTTCTGTTAGGCCTTTTGGCGGGACTGGCCTTCCCGCAGAATAAACAGGTAATCGTTACCAAAATTCAGGACAGTGAATCGGTCAAGGACGTGAATGTATCCATCCAGAATGATATGGTAACCGTCACCGTCAATGTGGACGGTGAAGAAAAAACATTCGCCGCCAATTTGAATGATGAAGAAGCCATGTCCGCCCTGGAAAATATGCTGGCCGAAATGGATGTGGATATTGATGTCTTTTCCGATGATGGCCAAGATCCCTTTCAATGGAGAACGGAATCGCAGGGCTTTCTGGGGGTACAGCTCAGTGATCTGACACCCCAGTTGAGGAAATATTTCAATGTCAAGGATGACCGGGGTGTATTGGTGGCGGAAGTGTTAGAGGACAGTCCGGCGGAAGCATCGGGAATCAAGGCCGGCGATGTGATCGTTGCCGTGAATGACAAAGACATTGCAACTGCCCGAGACCTGTCCCGGACCATCCGCCAGTATGAACCGGAGGAAAAAATCACACTGACAATCATCCGAAAAGGGAAAGAAAAATCACGTCAGGTTACCCTGGGTGAGATGGAACGACCGGCCCTGGCCTTCATGTCCCGTAAACACATGATTCCCATGATGGACGATTTTCCCTTCACCTGGAAAATGGATGATGATAAGGACTGGCTCTATTTCCAGGGGGATGATGATTTGCGGGAAGACCTGGAACAGCTGAGGCAGGAAATCCGGGCCCTCCGTGAAGAAATGGACCAGTTGAAAAACTGAATTCATATCCCAATCATAATAAAAGGCTTCACCAGAAGCCTTTTCCTTTTCGGGGAATCTCTTTTAAGATAAATTGATTCCCCGTTTTTACACGTAATCATGAAATTTTCCTTCGGTATAATTAGCTTGCTCTCCGCCTGGTTGCTTGCCCAGCACTACGACTGGCCCATGGAAACCGGAACATCCCTGACATCAAATTTCGGCGAATTCCGCGAAACGCACTTTCACATGGGGCTCGACATCAAGACCAATGGCGAAGAAGGTCACCCCGTTTATGCCGTCGATGACGGCTACCTGTCACGAATGGTGACCAATTTCAACGGATATGGACGGGCCCTGTATCTTACCACCCAGCAGGGAAATATTGTCGTATATGCCCATCTCGATCGTTTCAGTCCACGCTTTGAACCTGTCCTTCACATCTATCAGCAAAAAAAGGAATCTTTCTTTATAACCAACTATTTCACCCAATATGAATTCCCCGTTAAAAAGGGGGAATTACTGGGTTATTCCGGGAATTCCGGTTCCTCTTCCGGTCCTCACCTGCACTTCGAAATCAGGACCCTTGATGATGTTCCCCTGAATCCCTTGACCCACGGCCTGTCCTATTCGGATCATCGTTCCCCCGTTTTCCGGAAGATTGCCTTTATACCCTCCGGACCCGAATCCCGGGTGAACGGGAGTCCCCTGCCGCAGATTTTTCCCCTCTTCCGGGACCGTTCCGGCACCTATTTGCTCCCCGACACAATCCATATTACGGGACAGGTGAAAATTGCCGTCAATGTAGTCGATCGTCGGGAAGGAGAAACCAATATTTACCAGGTAAAATCCCTGCAATTACGGGTGGATGATAAGGAATATTTTTCCCATACCTACGATCAAATCAGTTACGCTGAAACGGGTCTGGTCAATCTGGCTTACAGCGGATACCTTGCCCGAATGAAGGAAGGTGGCTTTCATGCCCTGTACAAGGGCGACAATGATCCGCCGCTGCCGGTGGAAAAACCCGGTTACCGGGGCTGGCTGAAACCCATGCCCGGCTTTCATACCCTGGTCATCAAGGCCACCGATACCAATGATAATGTATCCCGACTGGAGGGTGTAATTTTCTCCGGTCCCACCGAACCGGTCGTGTTGCAGGCGGAACTGTCCGGGCCTGACCGGTATGTCTTTTCCATGGAACCGGAAATCAGTCGGTTTCCTTATTCTACCATCGTGGTCTATACCTTCAACCGTCACGGAACACCGGAAGAAGAACTGCAACCCGTCATCGAAGAAATCAAGGGCAAGACAACACGTTTTTCCCTGCCGGTCAAGGCGTTGCGAGGAAAAGCACTGCAGGTCTTCGGGATTAATCATTTCGGGGCTTTTTCCCAACCGGCACACTGGACCGCTCCCGACCTGATCATCGATCACGTCACTATTCGGCCGGACTTCGATGTGCTGGACATTCAGGATGGCGTTTTTCTACAAGTGTCCTTCAATGACATACTTCCCGCCGATCCGGAATTGATTCTGGAAAAGGCCGCCTATCTTACCACCATCCCGCTCCTCCACATCCAACCGGCGGTTTATCTTTCATCATTACTGGATCCGGCACTGCTGGAATCAGTACAACGAGTGACGGTCAAGGTAAAACCCGACTCACCGGATGGCATTGAAACCATAACCCATTTCCCCTGGACACCAACCCTGTCCGTACCCGGCAAGGCGGCTACGGCACTGTCCGCCGATCGTCAATGTTCCATGCGAATTCCCAAAACATCACTCTATGATACTGCTGCCGTTTGGATTGAGAAAGTTGAGATTTCGGCTCCGGTTGAGCAAGGACGGCAACTCTCACCGGTCTATCAACTCCAGCCCTTCACCCTGACCTTGCGTGATACAGTACAGGTAGGCATCAAGTACCGGGATGAAATCGCCTTCGAACCGGGAATCGGCATCTATGCCTATGATCCCGACGACGCGGCCTGGGAATATCTTCCCTCCTGGAATCGCCCGAAACGGCGGGTAATTCTGGCTTCTCTTTCCGCCCTGGATGCCGTTACCATCATTCAGGACACCACGCCTCCTGTTTTCATTTCCTCTTTTCCCGCCGAAGGAGGTTATTATCAGTATCAGGATGTGGAAATTTTGCGCTTTGTGATCTCGGATGATTGTTCCGGCATCGCATCCAATGAAGCCTCCATTCAATTATTCATTGATGATGAACGGGTTTATCCTGCTTATCAACCGGTGGAACAGGAATTTTCCTATCGCCTGCCGATTCCCTTGAATGCCGGTGAACACACCATCCGGGCACGGGCCGCAGACAACGCCGGTAATTCCCGGGAGAAATCCATTTCTTTTTCCATAAATTGACACCGAACGCATTTCATGTGTTTTATCCGCCCGAATCCCACCCCTAATTTCCCCTGAAATGTTTTTTCCCTACAGAGACGATAATCCGCATATACTCACGCCCTTTGTCACCTACGGGATTATTGGCATCAATGCCCTTGTTTTCTTTTTTCAGGTTGGACTCAATGATTTACAGGACCTGGCCTTTACTCTTTCCTACGGTTTGATTCCGGCCACAGTCACCGGCATTCCGGGTGAAGAAATCGTTTATGCCTTTGCGCAACCATTCGGTTATACGGCCGTGAATCAATTAATGGATATCGCCCGTCCCCACAGTCCTTTCCTCACGATTTTTACATCCATGTTCATTCACGGCGGGCTGGCTCATATTATCGGCAATATGTGGTTCCTGTGGATTTTCGGCGATAATGTGGAAAGCGCCCTGGGTCATGTCCGTTATTCCATTTTCTATATCGTTTGCGGACTAGCGGCCGGTCTCAGCCAAATCGTGATCGATGTTCATTCCATCGTACCCATGATCGGTGCCAGCGGAGCTGTATCCGGGGTATTGGCCGCCTATCTCCTGCGGTATCCCCATGCCCGCATCCATGTTTTTATCTTTCTGTTCATTTTTATTACCACGATTCAAGTCCCGGCTTTCGTTGTTATTGGGATCTGGTTTCTGGAACAGCTCACCAACGGTCTCGGCTCCCTGGGTTTGAATACCAACGGCGGAGTGGCCTGGTTTGCTCATATCGGAGGTTTTCTGGCCGGAATCGCATTTATTAGACTGTCCCAAAATATTCGAATCATACGGATGTAAAATGCAGGAATTAATCGACAATGCAATTCACATGCGTTCCCGGGCGCGGGCACCCTATTCCCGGTTTACAGTCGGAGCCGCCGTTCTGACAACTGACGGACAAATTATCGGTGGGTGTAATGTGGAATCCAGCAGCTACAGTCTGACTTGCTGCGCCGAACGTGTGGCCTTGTTTCGCGCCATTGCGCAGGGCCACGAGTCCTTTCAGGCTCTGGCCGTCGCTACCGACTCCGGGGGCTATCCTTGCGGGGCCTGCCGCCAGGTGATCTGGGAATTGTGCGGTGACATTCCGGTTTATATCATAAAAAACGATGCCTTGGTCGCCACAACATCATCGGCCGCCCTCCTTCCCGAAGCCTTTGATGACTCTGACCTGACATAGATGAAAACAAAACGACCCATATTAATCGGTATTGCCGGGGGCACGGGATCGGGAAAAACGTCCGTGGCTAAAAATATTCTCCATGAATTCCGACCCGGCGATGTAGTTGTAATCGAACAGGATGCCTATTATCGCGATCTGGCTCACCTGAGTCAGGAAGAGCGTGCCGAGCAGAATTTTGATCACCCGGACGCCATTGATTTTGAACATCTTGTACATCAAATGGATTTATTGTTGCAGGGACAGACCATTGCATCACCCATTTATAATTTCGCGACGCATACCCGGAGTCATGAAACACGTACCATTCATCCGCCGCGGGCTGTGGTGCTGGAAGGGATTCTTGTACTACAGTCATCTGCCCTGCGCAAGTTGATGGATATTAAAATTTTTGTGGATACACCGCCTGATATTCGTTTTATCCGTCGCCTGACCCGGGATATGCGGGAACGGGGACGATCCATGCAGTCCGTCATTGATCAATACCTGCATACCGTCCGGCTGATGCACGATGAATTCGTTGAACCCACAAAATATTTCGCCGATATCATTGTACCGGAAGGGGGCGAAAATTCAGTCGCCATCGACCTGGTACGCACCAAAATAAAATCAATTTTAGGTCATCACTCATGAATCTTACCCCAAGCAATGCTGGCTGGATCGAAGTCATTTGCGGCAGTATGTTCAGCGGTAAAACGGAAGAATTAATGCGGCGTTTGCGCCGGGCCCAGATTGCCAATATGGATCTGGCGATTTTCAAACCCCGGTTGGATACCCGGTACAGCAGCGAACATATCGTTTCACACAATCAGTTGAAAATGCCATCCTTCCTGGTGGAAAATCCGGAAGAAATTATTACCCGGGCGGAAACGGCTGACGTGATCGGTATCGATGAAGCACAATTCTTTAACGAATCCCTGGTTGCCGTATGTAAACAGCTGGCCAGGAACAAAAAACGGGTCATTGTTGCCGGACTGGATACGGATTACCGTGGTGAACCGTTCGGTCCCATGCCCCACATCATGTGTGAAGCGGACTATCTCACCAAGCTGCGGGCCATTTGTGTTAAATGCGGCAACCCTGCCACTTACACGCAGCGTACATCGTCCGATCGTAACCGAATTGTATTGGGCGAAACGGATAAATACGAAGCACGCTGCCGCGATTGCTACCAACCACCGGAGGAATGACCATGCACTTTCAAGGACTTTTGGGTATTCTGATTTTACTGGCTATCGCGTATGGTTTGTCCATGAACCGCAAGGCCATTGATCTTCGCCTGGTGGTGTGGGGGCTATCGCTACAGATACTGTTTGCCCTGCTTATTTTAAAGACGCCTTTCGGACAGCCCTTCTTCAGTGTCATCAACACAGTGGTCAATAAATTGCTGAGTTTTTCCGATGCCGGCAGTGATTTCCTGTTTAAATCATTTCGCTATGGCACAGTAGAACCGCCACTACTGAATTTTGCTTTTCGTGTCCTGCCCACTATCATTTTCTTTTCTTCCCTCATGGCTGTCTTTTATCATCTGGGTTGGATGCAGATAGTTGTCAAGGGTGTGGCCCGGATCATGCAGAACACACTAAAAACCAGCGGCTCCGAAACCCTCAGTGTCTCGGCCAATATTTTCGTTGGTCAGACCGAAGCTCCGCTGCTGATCCGGCCCTTTGTGGCTACCATGACAAAATCGGAACTGATGGCTGTAATGACCGGCGGATTTGCCACCGTTGCTGGCGGCGTAATGGCAATCTATGTAAAAATGCTGTCCGATATCCCCAATATAGCCGGTCATCTCATGGCGGCCTCTATCATGAGTGCCCCGGCCGCTATGGTAATAGCCAAAATCATTTATCCCGAAACCGAAGTATCCCAGACGGCCGGCGATCTGAATATCAATGTGGAAACCACTTCGGATAATTCCATGGAAGCCCTGGCCACCGGCGCCACCGACGGCTTGAAGCTGGCCGCCAATGTAGGTGCCATGCTCATCGCCTTCGTCGCCATTGTAGCACTGATCAATTCCGTTCTAGGCCTGGCAGGATTATCCCTGGAAAAAATATTTGGCTGGGTGTTCAGTCCCCTGGCTTGGTGCATGGGCGCGCCCTGGAAGGAAGCCCCTTTACTGGGCACGCTGATGGGTGAAAAAATTGTTCTCACAGAATTGATTGCCTATGCCGACTTGAGTAATTTACGCACCGAGCAATTGTTATCAACTCGTACCGCTACGATTGCCAGTTACGCCCTTTGCGGGTTTGCCAATTTTGCATCGATCGGTATTCAGATGGGTGGTATCGGCGGAATCGCGCCCAGTCGCCGCAAAGATTTGGCCCGGCTGGGGTTGAAAGCAATGATCGGAGGGGCGCTTGCTTCATGGTTAACAGCTTCTATTGCCGGAATCATCATTTAATGACGGAGATTATTCAATGCGCATCGTGTTGATCGGTCCCCCGGGGGCGGGTAAAGGCACCCAAGCTTCTCTCATGGAAGCCCGGTATCATATCATTCATTTATCCACGGGGGAAATCTTGCGCCGGGAAATTCAACGGCGGACTACGTTGGGCAACCAGGCCAAGGTCTATATCGATAAGGGGCAACTGGTCCCGGATAAATTATTACTGGAATTGATGGAACAACGCCTACAACAGCCGGACTGCGACAACGGATATCTTTTGGACGGCTTTCCCCGCACCATTCCCCAGGCCGTGGGCCTGAATACCATTCTCAGCCACCTAAACACGACCCTTGACATGGTTATCAGTCTGTCCGCCAATGAAGATGAACTTGTTAACCGACTGGTACTACGGGGAAAAAATTCCGGCCGCAGCGATGATACCCCGGACGTAATCCGGGACCGACAGAAAGTGTACTGGACTCAGACGGCGCCCTTGCTGGAATTTTACCGGGAACAGGGTATTCTGCGGGAAGTGGATGGTCAGGGAACCATTGACAACGTTTTTCAGAGAATTGTAGAGATCATGGATACATTATGTTAAGAATCGGAATCACCGGGGGCTTGGGAAGCGGTAAAAGCATCGCCAGTGGATTTATTAAGGAGCTGGGCTGTTATGTCCTTGACGCCGATAAAGTGGCAAAAGAGTTGCTGGAAAGCAATGTTGAAGTTCAAAATGAATTGATTGATGAATTCGGCTCCGATATCCTCAACGCCGATAATACGATTAACCGGCAGAAATTAGCCCGGGTGGCTTTTCAGGATGAAGACCATCAAATGCGTCTGAATGCCGTGATTCATCCCTATATTTTTGAAGCCATTGATTCCCGCTATGAAGCTGTCCTAAAAGAGGGTAAGCACGTTGTTTTTGTGGTTGACGGAGCCTTGATTTACGAATCAGGGCTGGATGCCCATCTGGACTATACCGTCGTCGTCACGGCACCGCTGGCCGTTCGGATGAGCCGGGCCTTGGCCCGGGGAAAACTGAACCGGGATGAAATCCAGCGTCGTATGGATTTGCAATGGCGGGACGAAGATAAAATCAACCTGGCCGATTATGTCATCAATAATGACAAGGATGAAGAACACCTAAAAAAACAGGTCAATGACATTTTCCAGCAATTTGTATAAAGAGATTTATTGAAACAAAACACAATGATACAAGACATCAAGACTCGTCGTACATTTATAGTTTAAAAGCGGGCAGACGAACAATTATACTGAATTCTACTATTTCGACGATTCATAACATATAGAAATATTATCTTTGCGGTTGGAATTCATCAAATATGATGAAATGATGTGTACTAAAATTCCCCTTAACAATGTATTAAATATTCTAATATCATCTTAACTCTCCGGCATCATAAAAATGGTTTGTTGACATGTAAACCATTTCGCAATAATCATAAAGTGTCGACCCAATTAGCTCAATGGGAAAAGACGGATGAACATTCCATCGGATAGAATAGGATTTCAACCACAATACCATTATATCGAAGAACTTTTTATATCCTTCCCCGACGAAGTCAAAAGCAGTAACAACTCTGCATTCAGGAGTTGAGGATCAATTGTATTATATCCCTATTTTACTGTAACTTTTTATATAAGATTTTCATATCCGATTATAGGTAATACATGGCAAAAACACGCGGACACATAACGATTAACATTGATGAGTGCAAAGGGTGTGAACTTTGTACGGTGGAATGCCCACAGGACGGGATGGCGATGTCGAAAAACCTCAATCATAAAGGGTATCATTATGCCGTCCTGATTGAAGATGTCTGTACCGGCTGTACCAATTGTGCCCTGGTTTGTCCCGAAGCGGTCATTACGGTCTACAGGGAAAACAAAGCAAAGAAGAATAAAGAGAAAGTGGCTGTGATTTCCGATGTAAAGGATAATATCACTGTAACACTTTCCTGAGGATAAAATGAATAAAGTATTAATGAAGGGCAATGAGGCCCTGGCGGAAGCGGCGATCCGGGCCGGCCTGAAAGGATATTTCGGCTACCCCATCACACCGCAATCCGAACTCCTGGAATACATTTCACGTCACCTCCACAAACGCGGAGGTGTTTTCATTCAGGCCGAATCCGAAGTCGCTGCCATCAATATGGTTTATGGCGCGGCCGGAACCGGCGAACGGGTCATGACCAGCACCAGCAGTCCCGGATTCAGTCTCATGCAGGAAGGCGTATCCTATATCGCCTGCGCCGAACTGCCGTGCCTGCTGGTCAATGTCGTACGAGGCGGTCCCGGACTTGGAACCATTCAACCCTCGCAGGGAGACTATTTTCAGGCTGTAAAGGGCGGCGGCCATGGGGATTACCGTCTCATTGTTCTGGCACCTAACAGTGTCCAGGAAATGGCTGATTTTGCCTTCCTGGGGTTTGATCTGGCCGATACCTACCGTAATCCTGTCCTCATTCTGGCCGATGGTGCCCTGGGACAAATGATGGAGCCGGTGGTCTTTCCCGACTACGACGTCACTGAACATAAAGCGGATCATTCTTCCTGGGCCACGCAGGGAAAAAGACAGGGACAAAAACAGCATGTGATCACAACCCTCAACCTGGAAGCCGCAGCCATGGAAGGAATCAATCTCCGGCTCCAGGAAAAATACCGGTCTATTATTCAGAATGAAGTACGGTATGAAACAGTGGCGACCGATGATGCTGATTTTCTAATTGTGGCTTTCGGACTCACATCCCGCATTGCCCACAAAACGGTTGAAATGGCCCGGGACGAGGGGTTGCGCCTGGGACTGTTGCGGCCCCAGACACTCTTTCCTTTTCCCGCTGAAGCCATCGCAGCCCTGGCGGAACAGGTGGAAAGTGTTCTGGTGGTGGAAATGAATTCGGGACAGATGGTGGAAGATGTACGCTTGTCCGTCAACGGCAGGGTTCCCGTTTATTTCTATGGCCGCATGGGCGGCGTGATCCCCCAGCCGGAGGAAGTGTTAAATCGGGTAAAACAATTGTATCACAGGGAGACCGCCTAATGGAACCGATTCAAGAAGGCATACAGTGTGAATATTTGGAAGACATGGATACGGTCTGGGCGCGACCCAGTACGTTGATTGAAACGACTATGCACTACTGTCCCGGCTGCGGTCACTCCGTCGTGCATCGTCTCATCATGGAAGTGATACGGGAACTGGGAATTACCGAACGTACCATCGGCGTGGCCCCCGTAGGTTGTGCTGTTTTCGCCTATCATTACATGGATATCGACATGCAGGAAGCCGCCCATGGACGAGCCACCGCCGTGGCCACCGGCATCAAACGTATGTTACCAGATCGAATGGTTTTCTCCTACCAGGGCGACGGTGATCTGGCCGCCATCGGGACGGCGGAAACCATTCATACCATTAACCGGGGCGAAAACATTGTCATGATCTTCATCAATAATGGCATCTATGGTATGACCGGTGGACAAATGGCGCCCACGACGCTGGAAGGGTCAATTACATCCACCACACCGGAGGGACGGGACCTGCAACAGCACGGCCATCCCTTGAGTATCGCGCCCATGATTTCTCTCTTGTCCGGTGCCTATTATGTAACTCGCCAGGCCGTAAATACAGCCAAGGCGGTCCGTAAGGCAAAAAAGGCTCTCACCACCGCTTTCAAGTATCAGATGGAAGGAAAGGGCGGAACCAGTTTCATCGAATTCGTTTCCAACTGTCCTTCCGGTTGGAAAATGACACCGGTTCAGTCAAATCAATGGCTGGATAGCACGATTTTCAAACATTATGAATTAGGTGATATAAAAACACCACCAAAGGTTTAGACATCATGAAAGACGAAATTATCATCGCCGGTTTTGGCGGGCAGGGTGTTCTGTCCATGGGCATGACCCTGGCCTACGCCGGTATGTTGGAAAACAAAGAAGTATCATGGATGCCCAGTTACGGTCCCGAAATGCGGGGCGGTACGGCCAACTGCAACGTCATTATTTCCGATGACCGTATCAGTTCGCCCATTATCAATGCCTTCGATCTGGCTGTTATCCTCAATCAACCGTCCCTGGAAAAATTCGAATTGGCGGTCAAGCCCTCTGGGTTTCTGCTCTATGAAGCAAATAATATTCTGACCAAACCAACCCGTGATGACATTACCCTGTTGGAAATCTCAGCCATGGAGGAAGCGGTGCGCCTGGAAAACAGGAAAATCATGAATATGGTCATGCTGGGCGCAATCCTGGCCGTGCGACCCGTCGTCACGATTGCCTCCGTCCTGGCAGCCCTGAAAAAAGTACTCCCGGAGCGCCACCACCATTTACTGCCCCTGAATCAAAAGGCCCTGGAAAACGGGCAGAAACTGGTAGGGGAATTGATCACAACCTAGGAGTTCTTATGGATGCCAAGAAACTCACTCCTTTCACGTCAATCGAAGAAATATTGACCTATGCCATGAATGAAGAACAGGAGGCCTATGATTATTATATCGAAGCATCCAATCGGACCAGTGATCCAGACATGAAAGCATTTCTGGTGCAGTTGGCGGAGATGGAGGTGGATCATTATAAAATATTAAAAGCTAAACTTGACGAATTCCGGGCCAATCAATTTTCCACCGCCGGCATTGCCGCTTCCTTCGGCTCCGAACCGTCCGGCCAATGATCAGGAGCGTGCGTCTTCTTTATCCTGGCCCTGAATCCCGGTTCAACCTCCACGGAAATCGGCTATTTCCAAGATCAATCCCTCATCTGGCGCCGGGCCATCGACCATACCGGCACATCCCTTCCTCACCGGGTCCTAGAGCAACGATCCCTACGTCTGGTAGCCATTAAACCTCATATCAATCTGAAACAGGTTGATGCCATCGCCGCACGGGGCGGTCCTCTTAAGCCGGTTGCAGCCGGAGTATATGCCGTCTCCGAGGCCATGGTTCTCGCCTATGAACAGGGAACCTATGCCAATCACGCCTCCAATTTAGGCGCATTGCTGGGCCAGGATTTGGCTCCGCAGTGGGACGCTCCGGTGTACGTGGTTGATCCCGTTACCACCGATGATTTCATACCATTGGCACGGATTTCCGGGGTCCCCGGCATTGAACGAAAAAGCCGTAGTCATGCTCTGAATATTCGCCATTGTTTTCACCGTTTTTGCCGGGACCATAATCTTGACCCAGACAACACACGTGTAATTACTGCCCATCTAGGCGGCGGATTTTCTATCGCAGCCGTGGTCGGGGGAAAAATAATTGATACCAACGATGCCCTGTTGGGCATGGGACCTTTTTCGGTGGAGCGGGCCGGCGCTTTGCCTCTGGCCGGATTCATGGATCTTATCTACGACAGAAAAATGACCCGGGCCGAGGTGGAACGAATATTAACGAAAAAGAGTGGTCAGGCGGGTTACCTGGGCACCAACGATTTGCGCGAGGTGGAAACCAGGGTGGCAAATGGTGATGAAAAAGCGCAACTGATCTATGAAGCCATGATTTACCAGATCACCAAGGAAATCGGGGGACTGTATGCCACCTTTGGCGGGGATCTTTCCGGTTTGATTCTCACTGGCGGTTTAATCCGGTCACCGCGGTTTACAGAAAATATCACAGCAAATTTCCCCTTCATTTCACCCATTCAAATCTATCCCGGATCCTTTGAACTGGAAGCACTGGCCGCCGGTGTATATCGCGTCCTGACCGGCCGGGAAACTGCCCGGGAATACGCATGATCACTTCCTATTCTCATTTATACGCCGCCCTGCGCCGCCAGTCTCCTGTTACACTGGCCGTTGTGGAACCAAAACAGTCCCACATCCTGGAAGCGCTGGATGCGGCCGAGGCCGAAGGATGGATTCGTCCCAGCCTTTTCCGAGCTCAGGACCCGGCAGAGGCCGCCCGCCAGGCCGTCGCAGCCGTTCGTGCGGGAAACGCATCCCTCCTGATGAAGGGGGATCTGGACACGGCAACCCTGCTGCAAGCCGTTTTGGACAAAACGACGGGACTTACCACCCAGCAGCGTCTTTCCCATGTGGCGGTGGTGGAATCGCCGGCCTACGACAAGCTCATGTTCTGGACGGATGGTGGCGTCAATCTTCACCTTGATGATAACACAGTTGATAGCATAATCGAAAACGCGTTACAGGTAACCGGCGCGTGTGACATTCCCCGACCGAATATCGCCCTGTTAACCCTAGTGGAAAAAATCACGGAATCTCTTCCAGAAACGGTATTTGCCGACCGAACCGTGAAACGCTATGCGGGTCGTCAAAATTTCTGTCTGGAAGGACCCATTGCCCTGGATGTAGCTCTGTCCCGTTCGGCGGCCGAACTAAAGGGTATTGCATCGGAGATTGCCGGCTGTACCGACATTTTTATTGGGCCGTCCATCACGGCTGTCAATCATATTGTAAAAGCGCTGCTGAGCCTGGGAGGTGCCATCGGCGGCGGAATCATCCTGGGGGCCCGCGTACCCATTGTGCTACTATCCCGGTCGGATAGCAAAGATAGTAAACTCAATTCAATCGCCCTCGGCGTTTTACTGGCAGAAGGAGACTAAAACATGGATATCCGCAATCGCAGAATTCTCATTCTTGGTGGCTGGGGACTAGTAGGCACAGCCATCCTGCATAAACTGGCTACCCGCAAACCGGAAAAGGTTATTGTCTTGTCCCTCCGCGAACATGAAGCCCGTGAAGCCTGTAACACCATGGCTGAAACCTATCCCGATATCAGCTACATTCCAGAATGGGGCAATATTTTTGTCAGAGAAAACATGAAAGATTTATCACGTGATGAATTATTGAACTGTGATGAATACCGGCATCAACTCATGCGCGATACAATGGAATCATTCACGGAAGATGTCCTGACCCATTCATTCCTGCATCAGGTTATCAGCCGACATAAACCACATATTATCATCGATACGGTCAACACGTCTACAGCCTTAGCCTATCAGGATGTGTATAATAGTTACTATAAGTTGAGCCGCTCTTTATCCCGCCGGGACGACGACCTCGTTAGGATCGCGGAACAGATGATGACCACTCTGTATATTCCCCAAATCATTCGCCATGTCCAGATTCTTCATAGCAGTATGGTGAAGAATAAGACCAGTGTTTATCTCAAGATCGGGACCACCGGTACCGGCGGCATGGGGTTGAATATTCCCTACACCCACAGTGAAGAACGCCCGTCCCGGGTCTTGCTGAGTAAAACATCCCTGGCCGGGGCTCATACCATGCTCCTTTTTCTCATGGGACGAACCCCCGGCGGACCCATTTGCAAGGAAATCAAACCGGCCGCTGCCATCGCCTGGAAAGGAATTCAATTCGGTGAAGTCCATAAGCACGGCCATCCCATCGAATTATATGACTGCCCCGTGGAGCGGGCCGAAACCCTGGAAGAAACATTTCGCTTTTCTGGAAAGCAATCCTGGGTTGATCTGAAAGATACATTGAAATCGGTCTATATCGATACGGGAGAAAATGGTATTTTTTCGTCCGGCGAATTTGAAACCATCACGGCGGCGGGACAGATGGAATTCGTTACACCCGAAGAAATCGCCGAAAACGTGATTATGGAAATCGTTGGTGACAGTACTGGTCATGATATCATTAATGCGCTGGACAATTCCATCATGAGTCCCACTTACCGCGCCGGTTATATGCGCCATCATGCTCTGGAAAAAATGGATGCCCTGAAGAAAAAACACGGTTCCGCCAGCGTGGCCTTTGAAATTCTTGGCCCGCCCCGTTTATCCAAACTGCTTTATGAGGCGCATTTATTGCACACCGTTTCAGGCGATTTAAAGAATATTGTTTCCCGTTCCGCCGCCGACCTGAGCGACCAGGCTGAAGCGCATGTTGTTTCAAACCAACATTTTCGTTCCCATGCCATTTCCATCGGTATCCCTATTCTCCTGAAGGATGGTAAAACATTGTTGCGCGGTCCTCAAGTAAAAATTCCCACCCAATTAAGTCGTGAATCTCTGGAAATCACGCCTGAGAAAATTAATGAATGGGCCAGTGCCGGTTGGATTGACCTGCGGGAGGAAAATATGTCATTGTGGAAACAACGGGTTTTATCCATTATTACGGAAGTTCGGTCCCTATCGCCGGAGGATACCAGTTCCCGTTACCATCACGGCATTGATTACTGGGAATTGGACCGGCCTCTGAAAATCGGAAAAGTGGCCGCCTGGATATTTACCGAAGAAGATGAGGGCGGACGGGTTAAGCGGTAATTCCTACCTGATACGGCGCCTTAGTGACCGCGGCTTGTCCAGAATTTCCCTGACCAGAATACTGTTTTTCAGAGCAGATGTGTTTTTCAGCTGATAAAGGAGGGCGGTATCGACCTTGCGTGACGATGGGACCTTCGTTACATTTTCCGTCAAGATTGTCTCAACCTGAGTATTGACAATCGACCTTTCCTGTTCGGGATTCGGTTCAGGAATCTCCTCTGTTTTTTGGTCCGCTATGACGTCTTCGGAGGCATCTTCCTGTTGCCACGGAGGCGAGGAGGTGGGAACCACGACCGGTTCCGTGTCCTGCTCCTCTTCCAGCCAGGCTCCCTCAAACAATTCGCGAAAAATATCGCGTGGCTCGGGTTTATTTTCCTTCGGTTCTTCGGAAAAGGATTGATCTTCTTCCAGAATTTTCCTTCGTGCGGCGGCCTGTTGGCGCCGTTTCATCAACGCCGACAGACCATACATGATCAGAAGGAATATCCAGTAGCCTTTTCCTTCCATAATCAGTCGTCATCTTCGTCGTTAGGCTTTTGATCTTCACCGGATGTTGCGATCGATTCTCGCATCATGGTGTCTGCTTTAATATTATGCATGTTATAATAATCGAAAATACCCAGATTCCCTTCTCGGAAAGCCTGAGCCATGGCGCGGGGAACTTCCGCTTCAGCTTCGATAACTCTGGCGCGCATTTCCTGGGTCCGGGCTTTCATCTCCTGCTCCTCCGCTACGGCCATTGCGCGGCGCGTTTCCGCTTTGGCCCTGGCCACCCTTAGATCAGCTTCGGCCTGATCAACCTGTAAACTCGCTCCAACGTTATTACCCACATCAAGGTCGGCAATATCAATGGACAGAATTTCAAACGCCGTTCCCGAATCCAGACCCTTGTTTAATACTTCCTTGGAAATATTATCGGGATTTTCCAGAACATCGGAATATGTTGTGGCGGAACCGATGGCGCTCACAATGCCTTCACCCACACGGGCGATAACCGTATCATCGGTTGCACCACCCACCAGGGCTGGAATATTCGTGCGAACGGTCACCCGAGCGCGAGCTTTCAGTTCGATCCCGTCTTTGGCTACGGCGGCCAGGTAGCCCTGGGACGGAGCATTTATCACCTTGGGGTTCACACTGGTTTGTACGGCATCCAGAACGTCACGCCCGGCCAGATCGATGGCCGTTGCAGTTTCATAGTTCAGGGGAATATTGGCTTTTTCCGCGGCGATCAGAGCCGCCACGACTTTCTGGACATCGCCTCCGGCCAGGTAATGGGTTTCCAGCATTTCAGTCGTCACGCGTTCCAGTCCGGCTTTCTGACAATTGATTACGCCGTCCACCACTAGCCGCGGTGCGATTTTCCGTAGTCGCATTCTGATTAAGTCAATGATTGTGATCTTTCCCATGCCCAGACTGACCAGGGATTGAATCCACAGGCCAATGGGGACAAAATAGAAAAGCAGAAAAAGAAAAAGAATCAGGGCGACTAATAAAAACATACTCACAAAACTTAAATCCATGGTCTACCTCATTTAATTAATCTAGGGGACGAACAACTACGCGGTTGCCGTTCACACTTTTGATTGTAATTCTCGTGCCTTTGTCAATAAAAGACCCTTCGCAAACAACGGAAATCCGTTCTCCATCGATCTCCGCCCAACCCGAAGGATGCAAATCCGTGGCAGCGGTTCCTTCTTTCCCTACCCAGGATTCCAGGCCCAGGGAAATGTGGTAGCCGGCCTCTGGGCGCTGTGTGTCAGGAGCCGTCAGTTTATGCCAGAACTCTGTTTTTATCATCAGTCGGAATAAAAATATCAGAGCGACAATTGCTCCAATAATTCCAATTGTAAACCCAGTCAATGCCATAGTGGTTACTTCCTCTCCAACCGGCACATCCGGTAAAAGAAGTTCATACAATCCCCAGAGAATCATTCCGATGCCGCCGATTCCGGCCACACCAAAACCGGGAATGACCAGGACTTCCAGCAGGATCAGGACCACACCCACCGCTATGATCAACACGTCGGACATGGTAGCCAATTGGGCAATATACGAGGCCCCCAGGGACAGCAGTAAACAAGCCAGCCCGACGGAGCCTGGGAGTCCCCAGCCCGGTGATTGTAATTCGAATAGAATACCCAGAAAACCAAATGTCATGAGCAGTGACGCCACGACGGGATTGGTAAGAAAACGAACGAAATTTTCCGACCAGTTTTCCCGGGCTTCTTTCAGGTCGGGATCGCTGATATCGAGGGCTGCAAATACTTCTTCCAGTGTTTCCGTTTCTCCATCCGCCATCTTGTATTTCAAGGCCAGTTCTGTCGTGAGGGTAATCAGTTTCCCTTCTTTCCGACCCTCTAGATCCATGACCTCAATGGTATCGCCGTCAATGACGAGATGGGTAAAGGATAATTCTTCATCCACCATCCCTTTGGCAATATCGGTATTGCGTCCCCGGCTTTCCGCCGTTGAGGCCAGCTCCTCACGCATATAACTAATCACTTTTTCGCTGCCTTTGTTGCCCTGCATGTCCACGGCTGTGGCAGCGCCGATGGTGGCACCTTTTGTCATGTAGATGGTTTCACAGGACAACGAAATCAGTGCCCCGGCGGATATGGCCCGGCGATTGATAAAGGCTATCGTAGGAACCTTCGAATCCAAAATTGCATCCTTGATCTGGGTGGCGGCGTCCACCCGTCCGCCAAAGGTGTCAATATCGAAAATAATGGCCACCGCTCTGTCCGCTTCGGCTTCTTTAATGGATCGTTCGATATACGGAGGGAGTCCCAAATCGATGGTACCTTCAATGGGAACACGATAAACGACATCGCTGGCCATGAGGCCGGTTAACACAATAAACAGAGCGAGGCATAAAGGTCGGATTTTCATCGATCAAGTTTAAACGTCTCTTAAGGATAAAATCAAATTTATTTCTCCAATTACAGTTAAATTGGAGACCGGAGAAATAATTACTAAAGAAGGATTGGATAGATACATTGTGATGATGTGAAATCAATACATAACATAATTAACTCATTAGTGTCAGAACACGGGTAACACTTTTTCAGTAAGAACGCACCTGAGAATTTATTTTGTCACTTTTATCTTTTATCTTTACTGAAGATGTTATTCATTAATCAGAAATGAATTGAATAATCCTGAATTTGGAAGTTATGAAAAGATTTAAGTGACATTTATTCAATTTTCTCGCCCCCATTAGTTATTTT
>JBHHUC010000063.1:0-11570 GCA_046861395.1 Fidelibacterota bacterium | reverse complement strand
AACTTTCCGCCATTTCAATGGCCGACTGGGCCGGGGCATAATAGGCCGAACCATTGCCAAAGAGTTTAACGATTTCACCACCAGCGAACCGCGTCCGCTCTTCGATCGCTTTCAATCGTTCGGCAGAAATCAGGGCAGTAACGGGAACACCGCCTACCGTTGCCAGGCGGGTAACCGGCACCATGGTATCACCATGTCCTCCCAGCACCATGCAGGTTACATCCTGGACGGAATAACCGGTTTCCATGGCGATGAAGGTCCGGAAACGGGCGCTGTCCAACGCACCGGCCATACCCACAACCATGTTGGAGGAAAAGCCGGAATATTTATAAAAGGCGTACACCATGGCATCCAGGGGATTGGATATGACAATGACAAAAGCCCCCGGTGCCTGATCCTTCACGGTCGTGGCGACATTTTTCATGATTCCCAGGTTGATTCCCAGCAGATCTTCGCGATTCATGCCCGGTTTACGAGGAATACCAGCAGTAATGATGATCACATCACTTCCAGCCAGGTCAGCCGGATCGGACGAACCGGCGAGATTGACATCATACCCATCGTGTGGACGCAACTGCATAATGTCAAGCGCTTTCCCTTTTATCATTCCATCCATTTTGGGAATATCGTAGATCAGGACATCTCCCAATTCTTTTTGTGCTGCCAGCAAGGCAAGATTCCCGCCGATCTGGCCACCCCCAATTAAGGCAATTTTCTTTCTAGACATTGTATTCTCCTTGTATGTCATATTAAAAAGCGGTTATGAATTCCCCTAAAAATACAAAACCCCACGCTAAGGTGGGGTTTTCAAAATCGGGAATTTTCAGGATTCGATCAGGAAATAACGCTGACAAATTTGCGATTATTCCCCTTGGTCTGAAACTTGACTTTTCCGTCGGCTGTTGCAAACAGGGAATCGTCACCGGCCCGCCGGACATTTTCGCCTGGATGGAATTTGGTTCCCCGCTGTTTGATAATGATGCCGCCCGCCAGGATGGGTTGACCGTCGGAAACCTTGACACCCAGTCGTTTGGCATGGGAGTCGCGACCGTTTCTGGAGCTTCCTTGTCCTTTTTTATGTGCCATAATTATTTTTCCTCTGCTGCAGGTTTCGCTGTTTTCTTAGCCGGTTTTTTCTTGGCGGCTGCTTTCGTCATGATACGATTTACTTCGATTAACGTATATCCCTGGCGGTGCCCGTTCTTACGTTGATATCCTTTGCGACGTTTTTTCTTATAGATCAATATTTTCCGATCCCGTCCGTGTTCCAGAACGGTTGCATCAACCGAAACATTATTTACGGTCGGATTACCTACGGAAACTTTCTTCCCGTCGTCATACAGTAACACATCGGGAAACTGGACTTTGGCGCCCACTTCCGACGTAAGACTTGGTATTTTCACTCGGCTGCCTTCGCGAACTGAGAATTGTTTTCCGTTAATAGTAACAATAGCTTGCATTTTCATCTCCAATAAAGCCAATAAATTTAATCGTATTATTTTCGCGTTTCAACATCAAGTTCTTTTGTAATGTCTACACCGTCCTTCGCGCGGACAAACCGGTACCCACTGCGAGAAACATTGGGATCGGCAAGAATCTTAATGTGAACAAAATTCTGCCACATCAAGCCACGCAGCACTTTCTTTTTCTGAGTCTGGAGGAATTCAGCGTTTTCGGGATGCAACAATAAACGTAGACGAAGATTCCGATGCTTAGCTTTATAGCGCCGCAACCAATGGTCAATTCGGGTGACCAGGGTATCCTTGGAAATGATATGTCCTGAGCCATGACAGGTGGGACATTCATCCATCATAGAATCCAGCAGACTCAGTCGGATCCGTTGTCGGGTCATTTCCAGCAATCCGAAATCGGAAATGGGCGAAACGGCGACCTTGGCCCTGTCTTTTTTCAATTCTTTCCGGATTTCATAATAAACTTTTCGTTTATTTTCTTCTTCCCGCATATCTATAAAATCAATCACAATCAGGCCGGACAAATCGCGTAATCGCAATTGACGGGCAATTTCCCGGGCGGCCTCCAGATTGATTTTGAGTGAATTATCCTCGTGCATTTTTTTCCCGACGAAACGGCCGCTGTTTACATCAACGACGACCATGGCTTCTGTTTTCTCAATAATAAGGTAGGCCCCGCTCTTCAGCCAGACCTTGGGTCGCATGAGTTTATCAATTTCGGCTTCAATACCCATACTTTCAAAAAGGGGAACTTTGAGTCGGTAATATTCCAGCCGGTTAGCGAGATTGGGTGAAACGTCTTCCAGATATGTTTCTAGTTTTTTAAAGGTCTTCTTCGAGTCGATGATGATTTTATTAACATCGGAAGTCAGAAGATCACGAATGACGCTGGTGGCCGTTTCCAAATCCTCGTATACCAGGACGGGGGCATCGGTCTTGGCGGCACTTTTTTCCAGCCGGTTCCAGTGATCAATTAACATTTGATAATCTTTCTGAATGCTTTCTTCACTTTTTCCTTCTGCCACCGTGCGAACAATGATACCGAACCCTTTATGTCTCAGTTTACTGGCAAGTTTCCGGAGACGCCGACGTTCGTATTTATCCCAGATTTTTTTTGAAATACCAATGTAGGTGCCACCGGGGACTAGTACCAGCAACCGACCGGGAATGGCAATTTCGGTCGTAACTCGGGGACCTTTACTGGCGAAAGGTTCTTTGATAACCTGGACGTAAATTTCCTGTCCCGTATGTAAATCGACGGCAATGTTATCAGCAGAATGTTTTTTCTGGTGATTTTCATCATCTTCAAAATCGTCGATGATGTAATCGGTTTTGTGAATCTCTGAAAAGGGGAGAAAGGCATTTATTTCATACCCGATATTCACAAACGCGGCCTGCATGCCGGGGAGGACATTTTCCACGATTCCCTTATAAATGTTTCCGACCATGCGTTGCTGGTCCTGCTTCTCCACATACACTTCAACGAGGTGATCATCTTCCAGAATGGCAATCCTCGATTCCCCCATGCTCTCATTGATAAAAATCTCTTTTTTCATCATTATTCCAAATCTGTTAGTAGCGACAAATAGCACGATTCAACCGGCTGCGCATAGTTTCAATAGCACGCCGATGAAGGTATTCTGTTAAGCGGGGAACAGGGCAAGGAGGGGTATAAGAATGAAACTTGTTCTGGCTCCAAGGAGCAAAAAAATGTTGTGAAATAATCCTTAAACCGGGTTCCACCAATTGCGAAGATACCTGCAATCCGTTAAACGTCCAAAACAAATATTTATATAAACGGCTCAGGAATCATCGTGAATTATTCTTGTCCCAAAGGGAAAAAACCGATAAACTTACTTGTCGTGATTTGCGCCATATTGCCGCGACCGTAAACAAGTGCTAAAAAGGCCGGATGCCGGTTTAGCGCCGGCTTTTTTATTATGAGAAGGTTATGATTGAACAGTTAGAGCATAGAATCCTTGTCCTGGATGGTGCCATGGGCACCATGATTCAGTCCTTTCAACTAACGGCTGATGATTATCACGGAAAAATATTCCGTAAACATAGTCAGTCGCTGGCGGGGAACCATGATATACTATCGCTGACACGTCCCGACGTAATTTCGTCCATACACCGTCGCTATCTGGAGGCCGGGGCCGATATCATAGAAACAAATACCTTTTCTGCCAACCGGATTTCCCAGGCCGATTATGGTGTCGCGGACCTTTGCCGAAAATTGAATGAAGCTTCCGCCCGCCTGGCCCGGCAGGTGGCCGATGAGATGTCCACCCCTGAAAAACCGCGCTTTGTCTGTGGTATCTTGGGACCGACAAACCAAACAACATCCTTATCGCCCGATGTATCAAATCCGGCCCACCGGAATGTGAGTTTCGATGACTTGGTCATTGCCTATGCCGAACAGATTGAAGGTTTGCTGGCCGGTGGCGTGGATACCATCATGGTAGAAACGATATTCGATACATTGAATGCCAAAGCCGCGCTATGGGCGATTCAGAATGTTTTTGCGAAACAGAAAAAAACCGTCCCCATTATGGTATCCGTTACTATTACCGATAAAAGCGGAAGAACATTATCCGGTCAGACGCTGGAAGCATTTTGGATTTCAATCAAGCATACTCCCTTACTCAGTGTCGGTTTAAACTGTGCTTTTGGTGCGAAAGAATTACGCCCTCATCTGGAAGAGCTGGCGGAACTGGCAACCTGCGGTACCAGTATCCATCCCAATGCCGGACTACCCAATGAACTGGGGGAATATGATGATACGCCGGCCTCCATGTCCCGTCTGATTGGCCAGTTTGCCGATCGGGGACTGGTCAATATTGTCGGTGGTTGTTGCGGCACGACACCGGCTCATATCATGGCAATTGCCGATCGTGTGCGTGTCTGTCCGCCTCGGAAAAAGCCGATAAAAAAACCTCAGTCCCAGTTCAGTGGTCTGGAAGCATTGACGGTTACCGAGGATTCCTTATTTATAAATGTGGGGGAACGGACCAACATGGCCGGCTCAGCCCGTTTCCGCCGCCTGATACGAGAGGAAAAATTCGAGGAAGCACTTAGCGTGGCCCGGCAACAGATCCAGGGTGGTGCCCAAATGATCGATATTAATGTGGATGACGGACTGCTGGACGGACCCAAAATCATGGAACATTTTTTACGCTGGGTCGCCTCCGACCCTGAAATAAGTCGCGTACCCATCATGATCGATTCCTCCAATTGGGAGGTCCTGGAAGCCGGATTGAAAAACATCCAGGGACGGTCGATCGTGAACTCCCTCAGTCTGAAGGACGGTGAGGAAATCCTGGTGGAGCGGGCCCGGAAAGTCCGGCAATACGGCGGGGCCGTCCTGGTGATGGCTTTCGATGAAAAGGGACAGGCCGAAACATTGCAGCGTAAAATCGAAATACTATCCCGTTCCTTTGCATTATTGACCGAAAAAGCCGGGTTTGCCCTGGAAGATATTATTTTCGATCCCAATGTCTTTGCCATCGCAACTGGTATGGGGGAGCATGATCATTATGCTCAATATTACATCGAAGCATGCCGTGAGCTGAAAAAACGATTCCCCCATTGCCTCATCAGTGGCGGGGTGAGCAATATGTCCTTTTCCTTTCGCGGAAATAATGCAATTCGGGAAGCCATGCACTCGGTATTCCTGTACCATGCTATAAAAGCCGGTATGGATATGGGAATCGTTAATGCCGGACAACTGGCGATTTACCAGGAATTGGATCCGGACGTACGTGCGATTATTGAAGATACGATATTTTGTCGCTCACCGGAAGCCAGTCAACGTCTAATAGAACTGGCCGAAACATATCAATCAACATGTGAAACGGAGGCATCGACAGTAGGCTGGCGTGATTTACCATTGGATGAACGCCTGGCGCGGGCCCTGGTCACCGGTACAGCCGACTATGTCCAGGTTGATATTGATGAAGCACTTACCGTCTATGAAAATCCGGTAGATATTATTCAGGGACCGCTCATGACCGGCATGAATGAAGTGGGACGATTATTCGGCGATGGAAAAATGTTTCTTCCCCAGGTGGTGAAAAGTGCCAGAGTCATGAAAAAGGCCGTCGCCATTCTGACGCCCTACATTGAAGCGTCGTCTCTGTCGGATACCGCCCGGAAGCAGGAGAAAATCCTTCTGGCCACGGTCAAGGGAGATGTGCATGATATCGGGAAAAATATTGTATCGGTGGTGCTGGGTTGTAACGGCCATGCCATCATAGATTTGGGTGTGATGGTGCCGGCACCGGAAATCATCGCGGCCGCCGTGGAAAATGAGGTGGATATCATTGGATTGAGCGGGCTGATCACACCATCCCTGCATGAAATGGAAATTGTGGCCCATGAGATGGAAATGTCCGGATTGAAAATTCCGTTGCTCATTGGCGGTGCCACAACCTCGGCCAAACATACGGCCTTAAAAATACTTCCCCGCTATTCCGGGCCGATCGTTCATGTCAAAGATGCTTCCCGGGGGGTATCGGTGGTGAATTCATTGATCAACCATTATACCGAATACACGAAAAGCATCCGAACGGAATTGGAAGCATTGCAGCATCGGTCACCCCGCCCGGTGAAATTATCGTTGACCGAAGCACAGCACAACAGGGTGCCCCTGGACTGGTCAAACTATACGCCGTCGATTCCGCTGAAACCCGGCGTGCATGTATTTGAGGACATTTCCTGCAACACGGTTATTCCCTACATTGACTGGAGTCCGTTTTTTCATGCCTGGGAACTGAAAGGAACGTTTCCCACCATTCTGGATCACCCCGATTACGGCGATCAGGCCAGAACGCTTTATCAGGATGCCCGGCACTATCTGGAAAAGAATGATCACCTGGCAATCCGGGCTGTGTTCGGCCTTTTCTCCTGCCGGTCGGAGGGGGATGATGTCATCATTCAGGACAATATCCGTGTCCCCTTCCTGCGGCAACAGATCAAAAAAGGAAAAGACCAGCCGAATTATTCTCTGAGTGATTATATCGCACCGCGGTCCAGCGGGAAACAGGATTGGATTGGTGCCTTTGTCGTATCGGTATTGGGTCAGGAAAAAACCAATGACGATTACGATGATATCGTCAGAACGGCCGTTGCCGATCGTCTGGCCGAAGCCACGGCAGAATATATTCATCAACGTGTACGCACGACATATTGGGGGTACGACCGGGACGAAAATCTGTCTAACGCGGACCTTATCGGGGAGAAATACCGGGGCATCCGTCCGGCTCCTGGTTATCCAGCCTGTCCCGATCATTCACAAAAATTCATTATTTTTGATCTGCTCAATGCTGCTTCTTCTCTGGGAACACAGCTAACGGAAAATGGCGCCATGGATCCGCCGGCCTCTGTCGCCGGTTGGTATTTTGCCCATCCTGATGCCCGCTATTTTGCTATTAACCGCATCGGCGAAGATCAATTCCTTGATTACGCCCGACGCAATGACTGGTCTGAAGCGGAGGCTAGAAAATGGATAGGATTTCTCCTTGAATAAAGAAAGTTCGCCTGCCTTTTGGGAAGAAAAATATCGTGTAGGAACAACCCCGTGGGATACAGGTCAACCCGTTCCTGTCTTTCAGCGGATCGCCCGGGAGTATCCGCCGGGAAAACTCTGTCTGATCGGTTGCGGACGGGGCCATGATGCCCTCACCTTCGCCCAGGCCGGATTTTCCGTGACCGGTGTGGATTTTTCTGCCTCGGCGTTGCAGGAACTGGAACAAGCGGCGCAGGGAAAAAGATTAACCGTCACTACGGCTTGTTTGGACATTTTTGCCTTACCGGAAACGATGACAGGATATTTTGATTATGTGGTGGAACAAACCTGTTTTTGTGCCATTGATCCCATCCGCCGGGGTGAATATGAGGTCGCTATTCGACGTATCCTTAAACCAGGGGGCCGTTTGATCGGATTATGGTTCCCCTTGGATAAGGTCCCGGAAGACGGTGGTCCGCCGTGGGGGACATCGTTATCGGAAGTGTATGCCTTGTTTGCGGCACATTGGACCATTGAACGGGAGGAATTTCCTCCCGATTCAATCCCGTCCCGCAAACACAGGGAGAAATTGATTATCTTTTGTAAAAAATAAAACGAAATTGGTATTATAAATATCGTGTGCCAGTAATTTCAGCAATGGAAAAAACACTAAATACGGCTGTCCAAGCAGCCATCGAAGCCGGGCGTCTGGTTCTGACATACTATAAATCCCAGTATGAGATCAGAGATAAAAGTTACCATAATCCCGTGACCACCGCCGATCATGCTTCCGATGATTATCTGAAAAATACATTGCGAAAGGCCTATCCCGATTATGGCTGGCTTTCGGAAGAAACGGTGGATTCTCCTGCCCGTCTCGAAGCGGAACGAGTGTGGGTTGTCGACCCTCTGGACGGTACCAAGGAATTTATTGAAGGCGTACCCAATTTTGTTGTCAGTGTGGCCTTAGTGGAACATGGACTACCGGTTCTGGGCGTTCTGTATAATCCGGTGACAAAGGAATTGTTTACGGCTACCAGGGGGGGAGGCGCCTTTCTTAATCAGGAACCAGTTCACTGTTCGAAAAAAGTTCTTCCCGGCGATATGGTCATCCTGAATAGTCGCTCAGAAACACGCCGAGGGCTGTGGGATCCCTTCCAGGCCTCATTCAAACGATTGGATGCTGTTGGCAGTGTGGCCTATAAGCTGGGACTAACGGCAGTAGGGAAAGCGGACATATTTGCTTCCTTGCGACCGAAAAACGAATGGGATGTCTGCGCCGGTCACTGTATCCTGAATGAAGCGGGAGGAACGCTGGTTACCACCGGGGGGAAGGAACTGACCTATAATAACCGAACCACCCTGTTTGAACCGGGATTGGTTGGTGGGAATCCGGCGGCGGTACGCAATACATTGGCTGTTATTCAAGGAGTACAACATGACTGATTATTCCCTTCCCAAGGATGCCATCCCTTGTCTGGATAAGGGCTTCATCCGTTTGGTTGACAGCATGGGTAGCGATGATGCCATTGTTCAGGCCGCCCGTGTAAGTTATGGCAAAGGTACAAAAAAAGTCACCCAGGATCGCGGTCTCATCCGGTATCTGATGCGCCATCGGCATACGACACCGTTTGAAATGGTGGAATTCAAATTTCATTGCAAAATGCCCATATTTGTCGCCCGTCAATGGGTCCGGCACCGTACGGCCAACATTAATGAATACAGTCTGCGTTATTCCGAAGCACAAAACGATTTCTATATTCCGGCGGAGAAAGATATTCACTTTCAAAGTACCATCAATAAACAGGGCCGGGATGCCCGCGATGTTCCAGATGCACTAAAGCAAAAGGTTATCCGCTATTTTCATGAAATGTCGGACAGGAGTTTCGCCATTTATCAGGAATTGAACGAAGCTGGAATTGCACGGGAACTGGCACGCGCCATTCTTCCGGTTAATATTTATACCGAATGGTACTGGAAAAACGATTTACACAATATTCTGCACTTCTTGCATTTGCGTATTGATTCCCACGCTCAGTATGAAATCCGAGTCTTTGCCCAGGCCATGGCTCAATTTGTGAAAAAAATTGTTCCCTTCGCCTATGAAGCATTTGAAGATTATATCATCAATGGCATGTGCTTTACCGGAACCGAGCAAAAAATATTCCAGCAGAATCTTCCACCGGAAATTCTGGAAGAAATAAGGGAAGATGTCATTTACCGCATCGTTGCTACCAGAAGTGAAGGGAAAACATTGAGCGATGATGAACGATGGGACCTTTATCAAAAAACAGGTGGCAGGGAACCACTGGATGATTTTATTTTAAAATGGAATTCCGGAGAAATAGAAACCGGAAATATCCGTGAATTGACTGAGTTTAAGGAAAAACTGGATACGTTCAACCTATCCTGATTTTTCCCTGCAAACCCGGCCGGAAACCGGCCGATTGTTCTATAACAGGAGTTCGATATGTCTAATATATCATCCGGGCACCGGCAACGGTTGCGGGAACGATTTCTGTCCAGCGGACTGGAAGGTTTCCAGGATTATGAAATCGTTGAATTATTGTTGACTCTGGGTACCCCTCGCAAAGATTGCAAACCAGCTGCCAAGGAAGCCATAAAAATATTCGGTAATCTGCAAAATGTACTGGCAGCATCGCCCCGTGAGTTGCAGCAGATCAATGGTATCGGACCAAATAATATTTTCGGTCTGAAGATCGCACAAGCCGTTGCCCGCCGGTATTTATCCGATCGTATTCAGAATCAGGAATTCATTACATCATCGGAGGATGTGCAACGCTACCTGATTCATCACCTGCGGGACAAGAGTCGGGAAGCATTTATCATGATCTATTTGAACGGCAGGAATCAGGTATTGGGACAGGAGACCTTGTTCGAGGGAACTCTTACATCCTCGGTGGTTTATCCCCGGGAAGTAGTTAAATCGGTATTGTTTCATGATGCCGCCGCTGTAGTTCTGGTGCATAATCATCCCAGCGGGAATCCCCGGCCCAGTGCCGAGGACCGAAAAATCACCGAACGGATTGTTCAAGCCCTGAAGACCATTGATGTGGTGGTTCATGACCATCTTCTGGTGGCCGGGAACAGCATCATTTCCTTCGCCGATCTGGGATTATTATAATTTTCGGGAAAAGACCGACTCAGCTTGCCCGTAAACAGTGGATTAAATAAATTCCTGTCCATTATATTGCCCTCAGGAATACCATATGCCAAACACATTTTCATCCGGACCCAAGACTGAAAAGCCACGTTCAGACCTCCGTGTTACATATACACCGGGGGAGGAAACACTGACCATTACCGCGGAAAGTAAAACCGGTGTTCTTTTCCGGTCCTCGATCCACGAACAGGCCAAAGAAATTTGCGATTATTTTCATGTGACAACCGGTGATCTGACCATTGCCGATTTTGGTGCCGTTCCCTTTGTGATAGCGGCCCGGATCGAAGCTACTCTGGAAAAGGCGTTTCCCCGTTTATCTGGCGAATACCTTCCGGCAATGGCCGCCCACGCCGAATATGCCACCCGACGCGACCGGTTACGCCGCAGCCGTCTTTATCTTCCTGGGAATCAACCAAAATTGATGTTGAATGCCGGAATCCATAAACCTGACGGCCTTATTCTTGATCTCGAAGATTCGGTGGCCCCGGACGAAAAAAATGATGCCCGGTTCATTGTTCGTAACGCCTTGCGCGTTCTGGATTTTATGGGAGCTGAGCGCATGGTGCGTATCAATCAAGGTGAACAGGGCCGGGAAGATTTATCCTACATCGTACCCCATAATGTTCATACCATTCTGGTACCCAAAGTCGAATCAGGGGAAGAAATCAAGATGCTGGATGAGGAAATAGCGGCCATTGTAAAAGAATCCGGTCGCCGAACACCAGTGTATCTGATGCCTATTATTGAAAGCGCCCGTGGTGTTCTGAACGCCCAGGTGATTGCCGACGCATCGCCCAATAATATAGCCCTGGCAATCGGATTGGAAGATTATACGGCGGATATCGGCGTACGACGTACCCAGGATGGGAAAGAATCCTTTTTTGCCCGGAGCATGATTGTCAATGCTGCCCGTGCCGCCGGTATTCAGGCCATTGATACAGTCTTCAGTGATGTGGCGGACGAAGCGGGTCTACGGGACAGTGTGCGCGAGGCCAAAGCCCTGGGTTTTGACGGAAAAGGCTGTATCCATCCCCGGCAGATTGGTCCCATTCATGAATCGTTTGCACCGACCCGGGAAGAACTGGAATACGCCCGGCGCATTGTACAGGCCTATGAAGAAGCGGAAGCCAAAGGACTGGGCGTCGTTGCTCTGGGCAGTAAAATGATTGATCCTCCCGTGGTCAAGCGTGCCCTACAAACATTAAAATTGGTAAATAGCTAAACCGTAGAGACCGCAATGAGACGCAGAGAAAAAGAAAAAAAGGCCTTTGCGCTTCTCAGCGTCCTTAGCGGTTAAATAAAAATTATGACAGAAAATCAAATCTCTAAAATAGTGATTGGTGCTGCTATAGAAGTTCACAAGCAATTAGGCCCTGGATTATTAGAATCGGTTTATGAAACATGTTTA
>JBHHUC010000062.1:0-11693 GCA_046861395.1 Fidelibacterota bacterium | reverse complement strand
TCAACAATAACAACATCTGTGGTCGAAACAGTAGCCGAACCACCAACACCAACCAGAATACCATCCGTTGTGTATGATCCACTGGTCGTGATGGGTACCCAATTCCCGTCAGCATCCAGAATGGAAACATTGACAGGATCAATAATCTCAACCAGGCCAGAACCACTAACACTGAATTCAGTGTCACTGTGCAATTGCAGGGTAAAAGGTTCGCTCTGTGTATTATCAACAAAATGACCAACAGTTACAGTCTGTCCACCGGTACAAACATGAACTTCACTGGAAGTGCATTCATAAACCGTTCCGGTTGGAGCGGAAACAACATCGGCGGCCGGCGTTCCGCGAAAGGATGATAAATTATGCGTACATAATTCTCCCGGTGTAATATTATAGGTTGTTCCGGTAAATGTCTGCTGATCCGGTCCACTGGTGTACGGACCTGTATTACACGATATGACCAATAAAAGTCCGACGACAACAAATATCTTTTTCATAGTACCTCCTTGGATTTGGTTTGGACTATCATTGAAAATCCTATCAATGATTCTTTCCTAAGCGGCTTAATTCTACATGCATATATTTATACAATGCAAGTAGTATTTTGCCAATATATATTATTTTACATTATTTTTGTAATATTTTACTAGGCGAGCCACAATTTCCGATCCAGACTTCGGTATTGTATTGCTTCTGCGATATGGTGAGATAGAATATTTTTTTCATCATCCAGGTCGGCTATGGTGCGAGAAACTTTTAAAATGCGATCATAGGCACGGGCCGACAGACCTAGCTTTTCCATAGCTGTATGCAATAGGGACACGGATTGTTGACCCAGATGACAATGCGACTGGATCATTTTCGTATCCATTTGGGAATTGGAAAAAATATCGTCCTGTCGGGCAAACCGTTTGATTTGAATTTCCCGGGCCCGCTGTACTCTCTGCTTAATTTTCTGTGACGGTTCGCCCTGTGGCTTTTGGGATAATTCCGTAAAATGTACGGCCGGTACTTCCACATGAATGTCGATACGATCCATCAGTGGTCCCGATATTCTGGACATGTATTTCTGAATCATCTGAGATGTGCAGGAGCATTCATTCTGAGTGTCAGTGGAATATCCGCAGGGACAGGGATTCATAGCTGCTACCAACATGAATCGTGCCGGGTAAGTCAATGAAATCGCCGCTCTTGCAATAGTAACTGCACCATCCTCCAACGGCTGCCGCATCACTTCCAGAACATTCTTACGGAATTCCGGTAATTCATCCAGAAACAATACGCCATGATGGGCCAGACTGACTTCGCCCGGACGGGGTATCTGTCCCCCGCCGATTAATCCGGCATCGCTGATGGTATGATGCGGTGCACGGAAGGGCCTTTTCCCGATCAAACTTTGATTTTCTGAGATCAGTCCCGCCACGGAATGGATTTTTGTTGTTTCCAAAGCCTCCGCCAGACTAAGATCGGGAATGATCGTGGGGATACGTTTGGCCAGCATGGTTTTTCCGCTTCCCGGTGGACCTATCATAATTACATTATGTCCCCCCGCTACCGCAACTTCCAGGGCACGTTTAACCTGCTCCTGCCCTTTCACATCGGCAAAATCCATCGGATAATTCTTGGCCTGATGAAACAAAGCAGCCCGATCAACTTGCATTGGAACCGGGACTATTTCACCATTCAGAATCTGAATAATCTCACGCAACGAACCGACACCAATGACTTTGATATGATCCACAACGGCAGCTTCTCTGGCATTCTGTTGCGGCAGAATTATTCCTTTGATACCGGCATCGCGGGTGGCTACGGCAATAGGTAATACACCTTTTACCGGACGAAGCGTTCCATCCAAAGCCAGCTCTCCCACGATTAATAGACTTGATAAATATTTGCGACTCACATGTCCCTGTTCACACAAAATGCCGATCGCGATGGGTGCATCAAAGGCTGATCCCTCCTTCCGGATATCGGCCGGCGCCAGATTAACGGTAATCCGCCGGGCAGGAAAGGGATAACCCGTATTCTGTATAGCGGCCCGGACACGCTCCTTGCTTTCCTTTACAGCACCTTCCGGCAGTCCTACCGTATTATATTTAGGGGTTTGCGTGTGAGTAATGTGTACTTCAGCTTCCACGATATAGGCATCGATACCCATGACCGCACTGCTATATACTTTCGCAGGCATACCACTCTCCTATACATTAGATTTCACACCCGCTGTGGCGGGAAAATATCAAAGGTTCAATAGCATGATACTATCCCCCGGAAGGACAAGTAAGGAAGTATCACATAAAGAATGGAATCACGTATCAGATAAAACAGGACAAAGGCGATCAGAACGGAAACACCTTTTTCTTTTACAAGGTATTTGAAGCCACCTGTTTTGAGTATTGCGGTCCATTCTTTGATAAATTCAGGGCGATGCAAAAACATGCTATGGATTTATTTCTCCCCGATTGAGGTTTTCATATTTTTCCCACAGAGATTCTCCCGCCGCCTCCTGAAAACGAAAAGCAAAATCCAGGGCATCATTGAAAGGTTTATCCATGAATTCATCATGTCGATAATATTCATCAATCCAGCCTACCAGTTCAGACATCTTGGCTGTTTCCAACGGTTCAAAAACACCGAAAACAAGTTCGGCCTTATGCTGATAATACCACTGTGTCACTTCATTATATCCTAATTCTTTTTTCATGGCCGTGTAGGTATCATATACCTGGGTTAAATAACTGAATAAAAAGACTTCCTTCTCTTCCGGCGTCAATGTTTTCCAGTAAATAACAATCGGTGAACCGGCAACTGGTTTTGGATCTTGGGCCGGAACAAACCAGGACAATAACAATAATAAGAACATGATATTTTTCATGATATCCTCACTCTGAAGATTCTGATTCAAATTGTTCAATCATTTCTTCCAACTTTTCAAATGCCTCTTTTTCGGAAACCTTACCCCTATTTTGCCCCTTATAATATAAATGGCCCGCCCCTTTTCCAAATGCGATTCCCAGATCGGTATGAGATGCTTCCCCGGGACCATTCACGGCGCAGCCCATCAACGCAACGGACATGGGGGTCTTGACATGTTTCAATCGTTTTTCCATGGTCTGGGCAATGGAAAACAAATCCACTTCCAGTCGCCCGCAGGTCGGGCAGGCCACAATAGTCACGCCTTTGCTGGCCAGTCCCAGCGATTTGAGAATTTCGAATCCGGCGTAGACTTCTTCCACCGGATCATCGGTCAGACTGACGCGGATCGTATCGCCGATTCCCTCGGCCAGGAGGGTGCCAATCCCTACGGCGGACTTGATGGAACCGGCGGCTTTCGGACCGGCTTCCGTTACACCAAGATGCAGGGGATAATCAAACTTTTCGGAAAATAAACGGTAGGCCTCAATCATTAAACCAGCATTGGATGACTTTAATGAAACGATAATATCTTCAAATCCGTTTTCCTGACAGATGCGAATATGACGTTCGGCACTTTCTACCATCGCTTCGGCAGTGGGATAGCCGTATTTTTCAATCAAATCCTTTTCCAGCGACCCGGCATTTACCCCAATACGAATGGGTAATCCAGCGGACATAACCTTGGTCAACACTTCCTTAACCCGTTCCTTGTTCCCGATGTTGCCGGGATTGATGCGGATCTTGTCGGCCCCGGCATCCACGGCCTCCAGGGCCATGCGATAATTAAAATGAATATCGGCCACCAGAGGAACGGTCATCCGCTTCCTGATCGCTGCCAGTGTTTTGGCTGCCGCTTTATCCGGTACCGTAACACGAATTATCTGACAACCGGCTTCTTCCAATGCTTCAATTTGACGGATGGTACTGTCAAAATCGTCGGTTTTCGTTGTTGTCATCGACTGCACCGGTATGGCAGCTCCGCCTCCCACCGGTATATTGCCTACCCAGACTTGCTTTGTTGTTTTTCGTTCGATCATTCCTGATACTGTGTAATCTTTTCCCTGTCCGAAATTACTTCCGGCCGGTTATCATCCTCCATACTAATTATCATGCTCCTGGCCGTCAAACGGTGTTTCCAGGAATAGCCGAGCTTCCGAAATGGCATGAGCATAATTTCCCAGGTTCACACAGGTGGAATAGGCGGCAACCGCTGCTTCTCTGTTCCCCGCCCTGTCCTCAATCATTCCCAGCAAGAGATAGGCATTGGCCAGGACAATATCGAGTTCGGCCTGATAATTATCAATGGCTGCCATCACCAGTTCCAGAGCCGTATCGTCATCCTTTTCCAAGAAACTGGCATATGCCATTTCATACATCCAGTACGGTCGATACCATGATTGCTGAATCTGAGTCAGGGAGGATAGATCATGCTCCAATTTCTGCAGATGTATTCGGGCTGCATCATCTGCTCCGGTCCGCAAAAGACCGTCCACATACATGATATTGAAATAATAATTGCGGGGAAAATGCCGAATCAGCTTCTTCGCATAGACCAATCCCGTGTCCGGTCTGTTTTCCACCCATAAATTAAGGAACGCATAAATACTGGACGCCTCGATCCAGGACCATTCACCGTTATCCGCGGCATTTTTTATTTTTTCAAGTCCTGCTTCGGCCGTGGTTTCCAGTCCGAACAAAGATGCCGACCAACGAATCACCGGATTGCTTAGGCTGGCATAATATTCCACAATACCGATGGGCAGTTGCGTGTCAGGAATATCCGGATTTCTTTTGGCCACATCACGAATAATGGAAAATCCTGAATAAGCAGCCACCAGTGTCGAAAACCATTCCTTACGTCCCAGATGGACCCGGGCTTTCAGTCCCTTGGCCGAACCCAAATATAAACGGTATTGCGGATCATTAGGGAAAGAATCGATTAAACGATCGTAAACCGGAATGATTTCGTCTAGATCCTGCATCAGATAGGTGTAAGTTGATTGAATATCCAGCCTGGTTTGGTTATTCAACCAGCGGGCCGAAGCCCAGGTCAGGTGAACGGCAGGATGATTCGGGTAGGACACGCGGGCAGTTGTCAGAATAGCCACGGCTGAGTCGGTTTCATAATTATAGAATAAATGAACCCCCTGCCGAACAATATCATCTCCCGGGTACTGAGACAAGATAAACTGAGAACACAGAACAAGGATCAGTACGATATTTTTCATACGAAATACGGGATGATTAATGAGATTCAGTTCGAATCATTGGCGGCAATGAGCAGCCAGCCCTGCGCTTCATTATTTTCCGGATTGATTTCCAGACTCCGCTTCCAGGCAGCTTTGGCCAACAGGGGTTCCTGCATGCGCCAGTATGTAATTCCCAACCCCAAGAAGGCAACCGCATCATTGGGTCGCAATTCCACGGCCTCTTGAAACGCCGATAAAGATTCGTTATAAAGGCCTAAATTGCGATAATAATTCCCCAATGCCCGATAGGCACCCGGCAACCATTGTCCTGTATTATTATTGATTGTGAGGGCCTGCTGAAAGGCTTTGCGCCCCTTCTGCGATTCCCCCATGCGGTTGTATTCCACGGCCAGTAAATAATAGGTTTGTGGCAACAAGACTTTCAAGAGCGGGTGTCCCGGCTCAACTCGATAGAGTTTTTCCCAGGACCGGACGGCTCTTTTCCATTCGCTGGCGTTATAGTAGGCCAGGCCTTCCATGTAACGACTGTCCTTGTCACCGGGATTCAGCATGACGGCATCACCGAATGACAAGGCGGCGTAAATATATTTTCCTTCACTGAAATAATGATTGGCCAGAGCGATATGGGCATCGGCATTTTTAGAGTCCAGATGAATGGCTTTCTGATAAGCCGATTTGGCAGCAGCGCTTTCGCCTAGTTCTTCATAGGCCAACCCCTTCAAATAATAAATGCTGCTCTGATCAGGAAAGACTTCCAGCGCTTCATCGGCATAGCGAATGACATCTTCGTATTTCCGGTCCGACAACAAATCTCGCAAATGTTCAATCTTGCCACCCGGACTATCACGTGTGGTCGTAGTTTTTTCATCATAATATTCATTTTTCGGTTCGGCAGGACGTCCGTTTATTACGCTGAGGGCATTGAGTGTGGCTGTATGACTGGGATCAATTTCAAGTGCTTCTTCATAGGCCTGCCTGGCCAATGTCGTTTGTCCGGTTAGCTGATAGATGCGGCCTAAATAATAATGATGATCCGGATTCTCCGGATGCCGCGCTATCGCGCGCAGATACACATCCTTGGCATCTTCGTATCGTTCTTCGTTCTCATAACGTAGTCCCAGATCACGCAACCCTTTCACATCATCAGGATTGGCGAATACATTCTGCTCCAGTTTCTGAAGTGGAACTGGCGCGTTTCGACTATCTATTTTAATGATTTGCTTTCGGTTATATGGTTCCAGATAAGACGTGGCATGAGCCAGCTGCCGGGTACTGGATTCCAGTTTTTCAGTCAACGTGTATAATTCAGTGGAAAGTTTACCCGCATTAATGTTGGGGGGTAGTTTGGTGGGAGCCGCTTTGGTCGGTTTGGCCTGGCTTGGTGCCGGTTTCTTTCGTCGGGACGGTGGACGACGTTTTTTTGCCGATTGATTAGGCGGCCGTTTCCTAGCCGAAGCTTTTTTGGACGTTTGTTTTTTCACCGGACGCTTTTTGCCGGTCTTCGGCCTGGTCTTCCCGCGGGGAGCTTTGTTCGCCGGTCGTTTTTTTCGTGCTTTCGGCTTCTTTCGGGATGATTTCTGGGGTAGTCGTTTTTTCCGGACAGTCCCTTGCTTGGCCTTCTCCTGTCCAGTCAGTGTTCCACTACTGAATGGGAATCCCGAAAACAGAACACAGAATATTAACAGCTGTATGATTTTCTTTCGCATCACTTCCAGTCTACCATCTGATAATTTACAACCACCGGATCATAATCGTTATCATTTTATTGACGAGTCTGAAACGTGGCCGATCAGTTCGTAAGCATTCGAAGAATCAATCTTCACCGGCACAAATTCACCCACCGTACATTTTCCTGAAACGCGTACAATATTATCCACTTCCGGGGAATCGTATTCTGTCCGTCCGACGGAAATATCCGTTCCGACTTCATCAATCAGGACTTTCATAGTATTTCCCTCAAATCGCTTATTTTTTTCTGCCGACTGGTCATGAAACAGATCAGTCAGAACGGCCTTCCGTTCGTCCTTTACTTCTCGGGGAACATTATCGTCCAGCCCAGCAGCAGATGTACCCTCTTCCTCGGAATAGGTGAAAATGCCCAATCGGTCAAATGCCATTTCATTCAGGAAATTGTATAATGCATTAAAGTCCCCATCCGTTTCCCCCGGATAGCCCACGATGACCGTGGTGCGAATACGGATATCGGGAATAGCTTGTTTCAGAAAATCAATACGTTTCCTGATACCATCCTGATTCAAACCGCGATTCATGGATTTCAAAATACGGTCCGAGGCATGTTGAATGGGCAAATCAATATAATGCACAGCTTTATGGGTCCTAGCCAGCGATTGAATGATCCGGTCCGCAAGATGGGCCGGATGGGCATAATGGATACGAATCCATTCCAGAGGATCAGGTAATTCATCCAGTGCGACAATAAGATCACTTAAATAGACTTTCCCCGGTAAATCCCAACCGTACGATGTCGAATCCTGGGCAATCACCAGCAATTCCTTTACGCCATTTTCCACCAGACGGGTCGCTTCCGCCACGACCCCGGCAATGGGCCGGCTGATCTGCTTACCCCGCATGATGGGAATGCTGCAAAAAGAACACCCATTGTCACAGCCTTCGGCAATTTTCAGATAGGCATAATGACTGGGCGTCAACAGGGAACGCCAGAACATGGGATCATCCCTGGCATAATCTTTACCAGTGAGAAATGATACTATCTTGCGATGATCGCTGGTTCCGAAAAACCGATCCACCTCGGGAATCTCAGCTTTCAGTTCCTCAGGATACCGTTCCGAAAGACAACCGACCACAACCAATTGATCTATTTTTTTCTCCTTCTTCAAGGTCGCTGCCTGGAGAATGACATCAATGGATTCTTCCCGGGCTTGATCGAGAAAGCCACAAGTATTTATGATGACTGTTCCAGCATCCTCGGGATCATCAGTGATGGAAATATTGGACTTTTTCAATCCACCGATCAGGATTTCCGAATCTACCAGATTCTTGGCACAGCCCAGGCTGATAATATTGACCGAAAGTTTACTCATTCTTCCCCAATTAATGAATGGACATAATCCCGGCGATCAAAGGCATTGATGTCAGTTAATTGTTCTCCGGTTCCAATGAACAGGACGGGTATTTTCAGTTCGTCATAGAGTGGAAAAACAATCCCTCCTTTGGCCGTACCATCCATTTTTGTGAGAATCGCACCATCAATTTGGCCGTACGTCGAAAATTGCCGGGCCTGAATCAGGGAATTCTGTCCCAGGTTGGCATCGATGGTAATGAGCGTTTTCAATGTGAAATCAGAAAATTTCTGCTGAATGATCCGATACATTTTCCCTAACTCATCCATGAGATTCTTGTAGGTATGCAAACGCCCCGCCGTATCAACGATGACAACGTCCGCCCGGGATGACCGGGCCGCCACCAAGCCGTCAAACAGTACGGCCGATGGTTCCCGTGACTTTTCGTTGCAAACCAGCCGGATGCCAATCCGTTCCGACCAGACACGGAGTTGTTCCACCGCACCGGCCCGGTAGGTATCCGTCCCAACCAACAGAACGGATTTTCCCTGACGCTTAAAAAAGGACGCCAATTTGGCCGTTGTTGTCGTCTTTCCCGTCCCGTTTACCCCGACGATGAGTACAATCACCGACGGTTTAGCGGCCAGATCAGGGAGATCGGCTGGGAGTTTTCGCACCAGCATATCACTGACTTCCGCCCTGACATCCATACCACGATAGCGGTTCACCAGATCCATGATTTCATTGACGGTTGTCATACCCATATCGGCCGATATTAACTTGAATTCCAGATCATCCAGAACTTCTTCCGGAACACGCTTCCCTTTTAATTGTAAAAAAACCTCACTAATCGAGGTCCTGGTCTTTTCCAAAGCCTGGAATAAAGATCTTATGAATGCCATACTATAACTTTTTTAATTCATGTATAAAGAGGATAAAATATTTCGCCAGACTCCAAATGAGCAGAATAAAAGCTGTAACCATCGCGGCAATTTTCAGTGAATGCAACCAGGGAATGGGAAAAATATGCAGCGTTACCGTCAGAGCTGTAATTCCTGCCGCCCATTTCCCCGGCCAATTAGCCTGTAACACAAAATCAGTATGATTGATCAAGTATATTGCCGGTAAAGCGATCAATATATACCTTATCAAATATACATAGAAGAACCAGGCTGGGAAACGTTCGAACAGCACCAGGAAATACACCACCGTAATAATGACTATGAAATCGGCAATCGGATCCAGCCACTTCCCGATGTGAGTAACTTCGTGTGCTTTCCGTGCGAAAAAGCCGTCCAGAGCATCAGACAATACGGCCATCAGGATTAATGCGAAAGTATACTTTCCATGCCCGGGATCACGCAGGGAATAGATAATGGGTATGGCCAACATGGCCCGCATCAGACTGATGAGGTTCGCCAGGGTCAATACCCGGGTAGGATCGGTTATTTTTACTTTTTCAGCCATGAATGATTTTGGATTCTTTCACGGAAACAATTGCACGATGTTCCAAAGACAGGATTGTATCACATACCCCCCGAAGAAATGCAATATCATGCGAGATAAGAATAGCATGTTTTACGTGTAAATATTCAGCGAGAATAGCACCCAAAGTTAGCTTGTCACCATGGCCCAATCCAAAAGTAGGTTCGTCAAGAATCAACAGGTCGAAATCACAGTGGATAAAAATCATGATCAGGATGAACCGGATCAGGGTCCATGACAATTGATCGGTGGGAATCGACCGTACCGCCTTCCAGGAAATATTGTGATGTGACAGTTGTCTGAAAAACGCTTCTTTTCCCCGTTCATGTAGAATACCATGTTCCTGCAATTTGTGTAGAAACGAATCTACCGTTGTTACCCCGGTTAATCGTTCCGGAAACTGATCTAGATAACCTATTTTGGGTTTTTTCCCGTGCACCAAGACATCGATCCCATAGCCTTCAACATTTTGTAGTCCCAGGATCACTTTGGCCAGTGTCGTTTTCCCCGATCCGTTTTCACCGCTGATTCCCAGACAACGAATTCCCGTCCCATGGCAGGAAAGTCCCTTAATAATATTACGAGTACCCAGGGTCACTTGCAGATCATCCATGCGACAGGACAGGTAACCTGGTTTAGGGGCGGGGAAATGGTAGGTCGTTTTTGCTTGGACTGCCAGCGGTGTAAATGCAGATAGCGTTAATTCCCAGTGAAATTTCCCGTATTTCAGGTCGGCCGGATCAGGGGAAAACCACAGGATTGTCTTTCCGGCGGCAAGGAAAGGCATGAAAATCCTGCGATGGACGTGTTCCTTCATCGTGGGGGACAGAAAAGACAGACTATCATCTAGAAGTAAAATGTCCGGTGTTTCGGAATAGGCCGTGATAAGGTTAAGAATTTCCTTTTCACCCCCGCTCAGTGTGTCAGGATGCCGACCGAGATCGCTTAAAAATGGCCACACTTCGACCTGTCGTTGAATATTGGCTCGGATAATATTGTCCGGTATTCCGGTACATTCCTCGGTAAAGGCCAATTCATCCCCCAATGTGGGGTTCATGAGTTGATTGTCAGGATTCTGTGGGACAATCCGTAAACGCCCGCTTTGTCCCAACACTTTAACTCTAAAATTCGCCTTTACTTCATGCTGGCCCGCGAGCTGTTGAATAAACGCCGATTTCCCCACACCGGCTTCTCCCAGAATCAGGTGCAGTCCCGACTGAAATTCAATCTGAATTGGGTCTTCCCGGAATTTATGGAAATGAATCGTCGTCCGCAGCGTTTTAGTCACGCAGGATACTCCTTACGACCCGTGTGGCAGATCCCAGGTTCTTATGAATCACATCAGTGGCGGCCAAACTGGCTGCTAAAAACGCATTTTTATCCTCAAGCAGGCGTGAAATGGCCGTATAAAACTCCTCCCCCCTGGTGATGGCCTGCCCTCCACCGGCATCAATGAGAGCCTGCGCCTCTGGGGAATTTTGATTTTTAGGACCGAAAAACACTGGCAATCGGGCAATAGCCGGTTCCATGACATTATGCACACCGGTGGAAAATCCCCCACCCACATAGGCAAATTGCCCCTGCCAGTAGAGTCGGGACAGAACACCCACTGATGTAACGATGACCACCTTCGTATCAGGAATTTTCTTTATTTTTCGCGATTTATAATAGGACAATTCCAAGTCGGCAGTTTCGAATAGACGGGCAATTTTTTGCACGTATTTATCCGACGGCTCATGCGGTACCCACAACAGTTTCAAGGCGGGATACATTTTCAGAAGAGTAAGTATGGGCTCTATAATAACGGCCTGATCTTCCGGCCAGACACTTCCCACCACTAGCCGTTGTGTCCGCAACAATACGGAAATAGTATGCCGTTCGGTAAACTGGTCGGCCTGTGATTTTACCTCATCATAACGAGGATTTCCCAAGACACGAATACGAGGTCCGTGGTGCGGTCTAACAATTTTTTCCAGATTCAGATAATCACTGCTGGTGATGGTATAAATATAGGGAATAGATTCATACACAGTCCGATAAAACGCTT
>JBHHUC010000061.1:0-12115 GCA_046861395.1 Fidelibacterota bacterium | reverse complement strand
GCCGGTGCGCTGTTGCTGTCCCAGGTTCAGGAAGATTATATGACCGCCCAGTGTTCCCAGCATGGGAATATGATGACGCATGGTAAAAAATTCGTAATATATATCATCTGCAAGATTAGGTAGCCAGTTGACATGCATGAACCCCAGTTCAGTGCCTTTTTGGAATCCCAGTCCGGCAGGATTCCAGTAACTTGCGTAAGCATCATCGGCGACGGCCACTTGGGCTTCACCCATCCCACCGGCACGCGCACCCGGTGCAATCAGAAGAAAAATAGCACCTGCCTCGCTCTGGGCCATGATGGTATATGGCAGCATAAGAAGTAGTGCGAATAATAAGAAAATTCGCTTCATGAATTGTATCTCCACTTTATCGATTAGTGTCGGTGATCCCCGACGGAAACAAACTGATATCGATTATTCGACTAACTACTCCTGTTTTTGTGCCGGCAAATATATCTTGGGCCTGAATGTTCAGTCAAGATATGTTTCGGCCATGTGATTGTTCCCACCCTTGTTCAAAGGACCAACCATAACGTTATAATAGGAATATAAGTTATCAATAAAACTGCAATGATACGGACAATGAAAAAGGGCCAGGTAGCTCGGTAGAGCTCCGGCATTGACTTATTAAAACGATACGCCGATAAAAAGAGATTCATACCCACCGGCGGAGTCAGAAAGCCCAGCTCCAGATTTGCAATAAAAATGACTGCCAAATGAACGGGGTGAATTCCGAAATACTGGCCTAAGGGGGCAATCAAGGGTACAATCACAATGATGGCTGAAAAGATATCCATCAGGCACCCAACCACTAGAAGTAAAATATTCAGTGCCAGGAGAAACACATATTTAGACGTAATTGCCGTTTTCACCCAGGTTGATAACAGATAAGGGATTTGCGCATCGACTAGATAGCTAGTCAGTCCCATGGCCACTCCCAGAATAATGAGTACGCCACCGATGAGGGCGGCACATTCTAGAATAATGCCCGGAATCGATTTTAAGAGGATTTCCCTGTTCACCAGAATTTCTATCACTAAAATATAGATCACGGTCAGGGCTGCTGTTTCAACCAGGGTCATGTATCCGCTGAAAATTCCGGTCAGGATAAGCAGAGGAATGATTGCCTCATATTTCGCATCCCAGATGGAAGATAAAACATTCCTTATAGAAAAGGGTACCCGCGTGATACCCTGGGATTTTTCCTGATAGACGGCCCATCCCGAAATAAAAACCAATAAAAGAATCCCCGGAATGAAACCGCCGATGAATACATCTTTCACCGATACTCCGGCCGTCACTCCATATACAATGGCCGGCAGACTGGGAGGAAACAGCAATCCTACCGATCCGGCCACGGTAATCAATCCAATGCTGAAGGATTCGGAATAGCCTTCCTTTTTCAGGATGGGATAGAGAATTCCTCCCAGTGCCAGGATTGTGACGCCGGAACCACCGGTCAAAGCGGTAAAAAAGCCGCTTAATACAACCACGATAATTGGTGTACCACCCGGAATCCAGCCAAAGAGACTGCGAAAGACATACATCATTCGTTCCGAGGCCTTACTGGCGGCCAGAAAATAACCCGCCAGGGTAAATAAAGGAATGGTAGGTAGAGATGGTGATACAACAATCCGGTAAGTTTCGGCAGCAATGGATGAAACAGGAACATAATCATACCAGAAGTACAGCAGGGCCAGTCCCCCAAGTCCGACGAAAATGGGTGCCCCAAAGAAAAGGGCGATGAGAATAACGCCAAATCCAACCCACAGAATGATGGGCAAATCATGAATAAAGGCCGAACGGCTAACCATGATGAATGAAATACCGGCCACGGCTATGGAAATGGGATATTTCCAGGTTTTACTGCTTTTTAATCCCATCTGGATGGCAATGGCCACAAATCCAACGGGCATGATCAGCAGTGCTGTCCAGCGCGGCAGATGGGGGGCGATATTAATGGGATATCGGTATTCGACCAAAATCAGGTCAATCGCACCGTAAGCCAGAGCTGATACGACAATTATGGAAACTACCTGTGCTGACCAGTGTCCCAGGGAAAATCTATTGCGTGGAACAAAGATGGAAGTCGTAGTCAATGCCAGTAATTTCCCATGACGGGTGGCAACGACAGCCCCGATGAATCCTATCCATAAGGTTAAATGCTGCACTAAGACCGGTGCTGACGGGACAATCGTTAATCCCATGACGCGCGTCACGGTTTCAATAAACGGAATAAATACCAGTCCCAGGAATACAAGCAAAGTCAACCCATCTTCTGTTCCTCTGAAAATGGTCCGGATATTATTCATCGTTTAGTCGTTTTTCATTGATCAGGTTGACGACTTTATCAAAAATTTCAGCAGGAATGAACGATCCCCGGATAGACGGATACCAGGTCTGAATCATCCGTTTCCATTCGGCCTTTTCTTCCTCGGACAGTGTATGTACAATTAACCCGTGTTGGGTCATGACCTTTATGGCTTCGTTGTCCTTGTGCCGGTTCACTTCCTGATGTTTTTGCCCGATCGACTGGGATATTTCCATGATGGCCCGCTGGTTTTCCGGTGATATGCGATTCCAGGTACGTAAATCAACCACCACTCCAGCTGTAATTAATCCCCATTTGATATCGGTCATATGATTCGCGACGCCAAACCACTGCATCGATAAGGCCACGAGGGGATTGGTACCAATGGCATTGATCAATCCGGTTTGCAAACCGGACAGGACATCAATGGAAGCCAGTGGAACGGATGTATATCCCCCCTTTTTCCACAAGGCTGTCGATTTGTAATCTCCGGCCCAGGTAAATATTTTCATTTCCTTTAAATCATCGGGAGTAATAATGGGTTTGGTCGCGAACCAATTGGCCCATCCCACATCAGCCCAGTACAGAATCTTAAATCCGTTAGCTTCAATGCCCTTTTCCAGTTCCGGTCCAATGGCTTCCCGGATATAATCCACATCATCCCAGGAATCAAACAACAAAGGTGTAATGAATGCATTGATATCCGGGTTCAGTTCGGATAATCCTTCCGTGGTGATGGCGGCGGCCTGAATCTGACCAATCCGCATTTTCCGGATCATGTCCCGTTCGTCACCCACCACCCCATTAGGATAAATCCGTAAAATGACTTCACCGTTGGTCGCTTCTTTCCATAACTGGCCCATTTCCAGAAGCATGCCGTACCAGTCCGTACCTTCAGGGGCCAGGGTAGCCATTTTCACTACAATCCGCTGTTTGGCCGGCGTAACGGTCAGCAGCATTATCAGACTTAACAATGGGTATAATTTTCGCATAGGTTTACTCAATAAAACAGTTCATCCAGTTTTGTCAATAACCATCGAGCCCGGTCCTGAGCCAATACGTTAGCCAGCCGGAGATTCGTGTCGGCATCGATATCCACCGCCAGAGCCTGGTTCAGCAAAGTCACAAATCGCTCTTTTTCCTGCCGTTGAACACAGACTGACTCTGCCAAAGCCAGATAAGGCGCACAATCATTCCCCTTAGACAAGGTCACTGCTTTATTGAAATAATCTTCGGCAATGGTATCAGCATCCAGCGGAGCATCGGGTCGTTTCATGGTATAGGATATCATGGCCGTATATAGAGCTCCTTTATTCCAGTCCGGATCCAAACGCATAGCCTGTTCCAACAACCAACCCACATCGGGCAATTCAACCAGATATCTGGGATTCCCGCGACTGGCAGATATGGACCCGGCCGTGGCTGCGGCCAACCAGTAGAGGTCATAGATATCAGCGGAAGTAAAACTGGCCGCTTCAGTATGATTTTTTCTCCAGGATTCAAAGTCCGGGTAGGTCAGAGTCAGAGCCCCAGTACCATATTGTTTGCCTCTTGAAAATAAATTTAGGGCCCGGTCATACAAAGCAACCCCATCTGAATAATCTTCATCTATCATACGATCTGCGTCTTCCAGAATAAATGCATAGGTATACATGGTATAGGAAGCGGCGGCAATGGATAAGATATTGCGATTATTCGGAGATGAAGCCGCAAGAATATCAAGCGTCTTCAAATTGAAGGGAAAAGCCTCGCGAACTAACTGGGGATCATTTTCGGACTGATATTGTTCACCGGCATTTTCAAAGACCGCGCCGACCTGACTGATAATGTATGCTTTGGGAGAACAGCCATGGAATCCACCAACCGCCAGCAATGCAAATAAAATCAGCGTACGGACAGTGGCCTGAGTTGGCATCTTATGACTGCATTGTTTCCTGAAGAGAGGCGTATAAAGGAAAAGCGGCACATAATTCTTTCACCCGTAAACGCACGGTCCCTTGTACGTCCTCATCATCGCTATTTTGAATGATAATATCAATCAATTCCACAATGGTTTTCATCTCATCCTCCTTCATCCCCCGCGTGGTAACCGCCGGCGAACCGAGACGTATTCCGCTGGTAATAAAGGGACTTCTTGTGTCGAATGGGACCATATTTTTATTTACGGTAATACCGGCCTTTTCCAGGGCATTTTCAGCTGCTTTTCCGGTAATGCCCTTATTAGTCAAGTCGACCAATACAAGATGCGTGTCCGTCCCACCGGAAACGAGAGTGTAACCCTTATCAAGCAATGCCTGTGCCATGGCCTGGGCATTAGCCACGATCTGGGAAGCATACTGTTTGAAGTCCGGTTTCAGTGCTTCACCGAAGGCCACTGCTTTGGCAGCAATAATATGCATGAGTGGACCACCCTGTATACCAGGCATGACCATAGAATCAAGTAATTCGGATAATTGTTTTATACGACCGGACTTCGGGGCGGAAATGCCCCATGGATTTTTCCGATCATGACCCATCATGATCATTCCGCCGCGAGGACCGCGCAATGTTTTATGCGTCGTAGTCGTCACCACATCACAATAAGGCATGGGCGACGGATGCAGCCCAGCAGCAACCAGCCCGGAAGGATGAGCAATGTCAGCTATAAGAAAAGCGCCGACTTCATCCGCAACGGCCCGAAATTCGGTAAATTCAATATAACGGGGATAGGCACTCCCCCCGCAAATAATCACCTTCGGTTTATGTTCACGAGCCAACCGGTAGACTTCATCAAAATCCACCCGGCCCGATTCCCGGTTCACATGGTAGGGAACAACATTGAACAGTTTACCGGAAAAATTAACAGGACTACCGTGGGTCAAATGGCCACCATGGGCCAGATCCAGACCCATGATCGTATCACCAACTTTGGCAAAGGTAAGCAGTGCGGCCATATTGGCCTGAGAACCGGAATGAGGCTGAACATTGACATATTCGGCCTGGAATAGCGCTTTGGCACGGTCCCGGGCCAGGTTCTCAGCCTGGTCTACAAATTCACAGCCACCGTAATACCGTTTGCCGGGATAACCCTCGGCATATTTATTCGTCATAACACCACCGGCCATTTCCAGGACGGCGGGACTGACAAAGTTTTCCGATGCAATCAATTCCAGTGTTTCATCTTCGCGGGAAACTTCCCCCGCCAGGATGTTGTATAATTCAGGATCAGTGTTTTCCAGATACAATGTTCGGCCTACCAGGATGGATCTTTTTTCAGACTTTCGGTCACCCAGTCATAACATTTACTTTCCGGTTTGATGGCGCCCTGACGTTTTTTGTCATTATCCAGCATGAACCAATTGGCTTTGGAAAATAACACTTCATTGTCTTCCAGCCATTGCATGGAGGAACGATGGCGCTGATTTCCGCTTTCCACGGCCTGGCTCAGGTATTTAAAAGCCAGCGAAGCAACAATGCGGTCATCATCGGAAATATCATCGCTGCGACAATAATTCATAGACTTGTAAAATACCTGTCCTTTCTGGGCCAGAGCATCACCAGAATGGGGATTAATGGCAATGGCCTTATCCGCCCAGCGCAAGGCTTTTCCGTAATTGTCAATGAGGGTATTCACTTCTGATACCTTCAAGGCAATCGAAATGTCACGGGGATCGATTTTAAATAATGTTTCATATGTTTTAGAGGCATTTTCCAGGTCACCTGATAATTCATAAGCCTTGGCCAGTTTCCGATAAGCAATCTTGGATGTATTGTCAGTCATGACAACAGCCTTCATAACATCCACGGCCTCTTCCGGACGATCCGCCTCCATGAGTTTATCGGCATAATCAATGCAATATGATGTATTGTCGGGATTACTATTACAACGCTCGGCATAGAGCTCCAGGATATCCCGACCGCAGTTTTCGTAGGCCACGACCAGTTCACCCTTGGCAATTTCATTATTTGGTTCCACCTCTAGTACATTCCGCAAAATATCAATCTGCCGGTCACAATCATTATTATCGCCATAGGCCCGAACCAATTCCATGAGATTTTCCGTATCATTCGGATTCAGATCCATCAGCCGTTCACGTTCAATGATTTCGTCACCCAGTTTCCCCTGACGTTTATAGGAATAGGCCAGTCGTTTTAATAAATCCTGGTTATCAGGTAATGCTTTCAATCCTTTTAAGATAATGTATTCAGAGCTGTCATAACTGCCAAGAAATTCATAGGCAATGGCATAATAGAGATAAATTTCACCGGGAGGGGCATAGGTGGGATTCCATTGGTCACAACCCAGGTCAAGTATCTGCCGATAAATATTCACGGTCGCTTTCCAATCCTGATTGCGGTAATATTCGGCCGCCGAACTCATGAGTCGCGGACAACGTAATTCCCGTAATGAGTCCAGTTTAGCCATTTCTGTCGCATTCATACTATCAGGATCGCTTTCCGGTGGAACACACATCGAGATTAAACCGGCCAGCATTAACAAACTGAGTACTTTTAACACTGGATTTTTCATTTATAATTGTCTCCTTTTTATGAACCAGATATCGCCCAGACTGATTCCAACCGCAAACCGGTTGCTGAATTCAGTCATCCCACCGGGCAAACCAGTCGTGTTTACCAATTGATACGAAAAACCTAACGTGTTTTCCGTAGTGCCAAATTTAAAACCAAAGCCCAGTGCGATACCATTTTCAATTATCGCCTGTGATCTATTCTCAAGTGCATAATTATTGTAAAAATATCCCGTTGATACACGGAATCGGTCCCACCACTCTTTCACAACATCCGGTCCGAAATGCGAAAGTGCCAAGTTCAACCCCACCTGACCACTGATTTGATTGTAAAAAGGAGAAAGTGTGGGATCAAACGCACTGTTATTTTGCAGATACTTTATTTCTATAGAACTTATCCAGGACGATTTATCTCCCCGCATGGCGCCCAAAATAATTTCCGTCGGACTATACTGCTTGTTGAATACCGTCAGCGACGGCCCAGGAACCGCCCCGGGGTCGGGAAAATCTTGTTGGGAAGTAATGTTCGACCGATCATGATAGCCTGAGGCATTATTATCTTCAAAGGGGAAAAACGAATATTGTTTGACGTCCAGAGCAGTGATGGGGATGCGAATTTGACCGTAAAGGGATAAATCCCTGACCCACGATTCCAAGCGGCGGGTAGAGAAAAATACGTCCAATAATATTCCATCATACGCCAGACGGTGGGTTTGCCGAAACAAGGTTTCATCAATGAAAACAGAATATTCCTGGCGCGATGATCCAAAAAGATAGGACAGACTGAACCCAAAAGCATCACTGCTATCGATATGACCACCGATGGAAATACGAAAAATATTTGCTCCTCCCTCACCATTAAAGGTAATGGCATTGGCCAGTGAATCTTCCGGCGCAGCAAGAAGAAGTTGTTGTTTCGAAAATGGTGCCAGACTCAAACCAATGGAATATTTCTGTTTAATGGGAATGATGACCTGTGTCCGATTCAATCCTGAGGATCGATTCACTCCGCCCCCATCCCTCGTTATCTGCCTACCAGCATATTCATTCTGAATATAGGAATATTTCAAATGGTGCCAGGTCGCCGGGTTATTCAAGGCCACGGCCGATGAGTAATCCGGAGTCAGTCCAAAGGACCCTTTAGCCAGGGAAGATACATTTAGCATGGAATTGATCTGACCAATTCCAAAGCCATTCATGACTGACTGGGAAAAAGTCGTACTCACCAGACCCAGCGTAAGAATAATCCAGTTACGGTGCGACATATTCAACCTCCAGGTAGGGATCCGTTTCTGTTCCCTGTCGGATAAAGTATTCCCGTGTCGTAAAGGGCGAAACATTATTACTCAATAATTTCAGGCCATGATTGGCAACATTGTCCAAGACATAGTCCTGCAATAATCGTTTAATATTGATGGATATCCGGCTGATGCTGTCGGCAGTGGCATAAATCTGGTATTCCGTCAGAATCTGGAAATTATCTTCCGTCACAACTGAATCTATGGGAGTATAATCCTGATCCAGAGGATAGATTAATAATTTGGACAACGACTGGATCGTATCCTTCACAAAAAGATTCAGGGTTGCTTTTTTGATCAAGGCCGTTTCCGGAATCTTCTGCACGATGGAATCAATTTTCAATATCGATTTGAACCCTGCCGCTCGTCCCACACGAAGGGCCGAAAATTCAGACGGTTGGCTGGCCGGTGGAACCACAATGGAAAGATCCTGCGTCGGATAGTAGTGTTGAACCAGAGTATCGATCGTGCTGTCATTAACAGCTACAGTATAGTAAACATCCAGACGAGGGTCGGCACCGGTCTCACGGCTGTAAAAAGTCAGGAGTTCCCCTAACGAATCCTGGGGCTGGATACAAAATGTTCGATTTTTAGTGGTGTTACTTTCAGAGGTATCCGCAATTGATTCCAGGACATCCTGCGGAATGGATAATTTCAGAATAGGGTGAACAGGCTCATTGGAATCGGGTGGCGCCTGGTACAAGCCGGCACTTGCAATCGGCGCTCCGGACGGACTGATCACATTCAAATAATTGGTTTCATTTTCATTGAAAATGGAGTCCCCTTCCGTCGGGAAGTAGTATAAATCCAGAAGAGCTTCGGTGGGAACCAGAGTATCGGGTGATTGAAGAACAATATATATACTATCAATGTTTACCGTGGAATCAAATAACGATTCCATGGTTACCAATCCCCCCGATATGCGATTCATTTTTAATAGGATTCTGGAATTATAGAAATCATTTTCCCGACCCAGGTACAGCTTGGAATAGCTTCCCATTTCCGGCGGGGATTGATATGTTTCGCCACTAATATCTCGCAGTTCGGTTGAATAAGCCGTCAAAGGTGATGTTAAGTCGGCAGTAATAACGGAACTGGATTCGCACCCCATTAGCCATAGTAGTCCGGCGGCAGTCGTAATCAGTTTTATGTTTTTCATTTTAGTCCGGGTTAATTAGGGAGGTCGTACTACAAATCAGTCGATGAGGTTCCCTAAATTCTCATCCATATGATCTGCAATGGCATGGTAATCCGGTGCATCAGAATCCTTAACATCAAAAACATCTATCTTGTCCCCGAATTCCTTGGCACAGGACAGCTTTTCGAACTTCTTGGCGTTATTATCCCCGGGGTAATTATAAATCACGATCCGGTCGGCAAAACGGGCCGCCATTTCATAGGCATTGATGGTGTCACCGGTAAAACAATCCGGAATCTCCAGGCCACTCTTTTCATATGAGGATCGTTTAAAGTCGGCATACTCATCAATGGAATGAATTGTCAGAACGGTTTTGATATTCTTGTAGAATTCTTCGCCCTGATATAACTGTTGAAAAAGCGCAGGGACGAAGGAGGTCTGCCAGCCGTTACAGATCACAATTTCCGGTGCCCAGAAAAGATGGGGCAAAATGGCCATGGTGGCCTTGCTGAAGAAGGCGAATCGTTCGTCAATATCACTGAGGACGCGACCGTTCTTGGATTTGTAAACCAGGTTCGTCAATGGTTTAAAACGATCAACATCTTCGATAAAATACACTTGAACCCGCGTTTTCGGAATGAAGGCGCTCTTGGCGGAAATACTTACTTCTTCCCCGTTAAATTCAAATGGAATACTCCGCAGACGGATTACTTCACGCAATATATATTTCCGTTCACTCACATAACCGTATTTTGGAATCGTAGTGCGGATATCGTGTCCTTTTTCTTGTAATAATAGCGGTACTGTGGCAGAATAATCACCGATAATGGTAGGGTTGGCAAAGGGAGTAATTTCAGTTGTTAGATAAAATATCTTTCTTGACATAGATTAATTTTCCACTGTTAATTTTTTTAGAGTATCGCGAGCTTTTTCAAAATATTCACTTCCGGGGAAATAATCCAGTAATCGCTGGTATTCTTCCCTCGCCTTGTCAATATCACCCATGCTTTGGTATGCCAGGCCCAATTTCAATTGGGCATCATCATCTTTATCAGTGCCGGGGAAGGTGAAGACTTTTTCAAATTCAATAATGGCACGCTTATAATTTTTTTGTGAATAATAACATTCGGCCAGCCAGTACTGGGCATTATCAGCCAGTTCATTCATTGGATCGACCAGGACCAGTTCGGTAAACCCGGCGATGGCATCATCATAAGCACCGTTTTGATAATACGTGAGGCTGTTGATGTATTGCTTCTTATACTGGGCCGGGGTGATTTTTTTTGTTGTCGAAAGATCAGACGTTTCAGATTTCAGCGTATATATTTCCGTAAAACTGTTAGTCAGAGTGACAATCTTATTTTCAATCATGACCAACTGCGCCAGGATTTCGAAATTCGTACTGTCCGTATAAGCGGCTTTATCTTCCAGCATTCGAATTTTATTCTGCAACGTATTAATGCGATTGATTAACAGGATTGCCACAGAATCAGTCTGTGATTTGGCGGCAACAGTGGCAGCCAAGGTATTCTTCAATTCGGGAAGAATAATACGAATTTGCGTTTCCAGTGAATCAATCCGAACTTTCTCACGGTTGATTTTGGCATTTAAACGTTTCAGCTCCCGGTTAACGTCATTTTGTGCAAAAATAGAGGAAAGCAGGAACAGGAAAAGGAAGATGTGTACGATCGATCGAAAGTGTTTCATAGGCGCCTTTTGGTCAAATTCTACCATTTTAAACGGCCGAAATTTACCCAGTCATCGACGGAACTTCAATACATAAGGCTAATCATCACGGCTGGTCACCATATTTATAACCAACCCGATCATGATATAACAGGAAACCAGAAATGACCCGCCGTAGGATATGAATGGTAACGGCAGACCTTTCACCGGGATGAGGCCCACGGTCATCGCGGTATTCACGAAGACATGGGCCAGAAAGATGGAAGCAATTCCAATGATGGCAAGACTGGTAAACCGATCGGGACAGCGGGATGCTTTATAGATCATACGTCCAATGAGAACACCGAACAATATCAAAACAATAAATATCGCCACAAAACCGAATTCTTCACCAATCACGGATAGAATAAAATCCGACTCCTGCACCGGTAGAAATTTTAAATGCGTCTGTGTTCCCTGTCCCCATCCTTTCCCCAACAATCCCCCCGATCCGATTGCCGTTTGGCTCTGAATAATCTGATAGGCTGCCCCCAGGGGGTCCAATTCAGGATTAAATAATGTCAGAATCCGTTTTTGTTGATAGGCATGTAATGAATTCCAGATCAAGGGCGCCAGTAATCCCAAGAAGATATTTCCGAAAAAAACCAGTATTCCCCGCAACAATCCGGGCCGGGATAGGTAAATAATGACAGCCATTAATCCAACCCATGTCACGAATGAAATAATATGGAAGGCTGTCAGAACACTCATAACCGGCGCCAGAAGAAGAAAAAGGTGGTAAGGTCGAGCACCAACCCAGTACAACATCGGAAATAGAGGTGTCAACATCACCACGGCCGTTCCCAGGTCCGGCTGTTTCAAAATAATCACCATGGGAATGGTTATAATGAAAATGGGAATGATAACGATTGAGAATCGGGTTACCAATAATTTATGATCTGACAGGTAGCGGGCCAGGGCCAGAACGGTAATCCATTTGGCAAATTCCGAAGGTTGAAAATTAAATGATCCGATATGAATCCAGCGGTACGTTCCTGCCGTCTGCGATCCCAGAAATGGCAATGTAATACCGATCAGGATAATGATGTAGGCCAAATATGTGATTTTATGAATCAGGACTTTCGGAATAAAGATCACGGCCGCCATGAGAATAAAGGCTGGAATCATGAATAAC
>JBHHUC010000120.1:0-2980 GCA_046861395.1 Fidelibacterota bacterium | reverse complement strand
AAACGACAGTAGAATTCTTCGAAATAAATATTCTGGATGGTTTGCGAAGAGAGTCTTTCCCAAGGCGACGAATGTGGATTCGATAAAATCGCCTCCGGCGATCGCTCATCCACCTTGCAACTTTAGTAATCGAGTATTGTGAAGGCACACCGGAAGTCTTAAAATCGGTTACAGAATTCACTGATTTGGTCACCGGATAAAGGATTTACTTAAATGCGATGTTGTTTTGGAACTGTCAAATCCCATGGTAATTCACCCAGATAGATAAGTCGGTCAGTAGTCATTTTCATTTTGATGACGCGGATATCTGTACCTGATTCGTCGGCATTTACAAGTGCTTGTCCAAGCGCTGGATCTCGCTCCCATTGCGGGCGGAACAACATAGCATCCTCCCGTTGAACAACAAACAGAACCATACATTTCTGACCGTTACGGGAGAGTTCCGCCAAATGATTCAAATGTCGGGCACCCCGTTCAGTAACGGCATCCGGGAATTTGGCCACCGAGTTTTCCACCAAAGTGACAGATTTCACTTCCAACAGTAAACCATCCGATTTTTTCTTAAGCAGAAAATCAAACCTGCTGTGTTGGACGGTAAACTCACGTTTTTCAATCCACCACTCCGATAACCATGGTAAATGTCCGCCCTTGATAAGATGTTCAACATACATGTTGGGAAGCCAGGAATTGACGGAAATCAGCGTTTCACCCAGATAGACTGCCTGTGTGGAAAACCGGGTTTTCCGATGAGCGCCGGATTCCCGTTTGACCAGCACACGGACGCCGGGGAGCAAGAGTTCCTTCAGCCTGCCCGGATCAGGCAGGTGACTTTCATGCTCCTGTCCATCTATTTCCACCACCGTTAAAAACCGGTTGGGCCGTTCAATAAATGTAGCCGGAATCAGCTTCCACGGCAGACGCAAATCAGAACTTTCGGTCATTCGATTAAGTGTTTAAATATTTTTTCATGTTTGAACTAAATATAAATAATTGTATTTCTTGATTTTACTACGAACCATATAAAATCCGGGTCAAATAGGTAGCGTTATTTTAAGAGCAATTCTTTTTTTGAAACGATAAAACCATATTAAATTGTGAGTGATTATGAACAATTACTCCAACCATTTTCTGATTGCCATGCCACATATGACCGATGTGATCTTCAGTCGCGGACTCGTCTATATGTGCGATCACAATGAGAAAGGTGCGATGGGACTGATCATCAACAAACCCATGATGACAGACAAGGTGGAAGATATCCTGAAGCAAACCCAACTTGATCAGGCCGACCCGCATCCACTGGTTTACTTTGGCGGTCCGGTTCGTGTGGAACAGGGACTGTTCCTGCACGACAACGGTTATGCAATCGATGGAACAGTTCCGGTATCCAAAGAAATTTCATTGACTGTGAACCCGGGGATCATTGATGATATATTATATGGCAAAGGGCCAAAGAAATTCCAATTTACATTAGGCTATTCCGGATGGGGGGCCGGGCAGCTGGAACGGGAAATCGAAAATGGCGACTGGCTGGTAATGCCTGCCATCCCGGGATTCATCTTTGAAACTCCTGATAATCAAAAATGGAAGAATGCTGCCCGTCATTTTGGGATTGATATTTTGGATCTGGGCGGGCCTTCCGGTCAAGCATAAATATTACCCATAAGTTCTCGAAAATAACTCCCATGTTTTTCACAAAACACTAAGACGTGAAAACATTATAAAATCTATTTTCCCGCAGGCATAATCCCTTTATCGGCGAAGCTTGTGAACTCATCGCCTGCTATGATGAGATGATCGTGAACGGACACATCAATTGTTGAACATGCAGCCACCAGTTTTCGCGTGATAGCCATATCTTCTTTCGATGGCGAGGGATTCCCGGATGGATGATTGTGTACGAAGATCACAGCTGCGGCATCTTTCTGCAGGATCAGTTTGATCACTTCCCGGGGATATACGGCACTGGCGGTTATTGAGCCGATAAACAATTGTTCAATCCCGATGATCCGGTTTCTTCCGTTCAGAAGGATCACTTCGAAACACTCCCGGCTTTTATCCCGCAACTGATGTCGTAGGTAGGTCATCACGTCTTCTGAAGACCTGGCGTAATCGGTATTGACGATCTGTGATTTCAGATACCGGCGAGATACCGCCTGAATCAACTTGATCCCAAAAACATTTGAAGGACCCACACCATCTACTTTTTTAAGATCATCCGGATGCGCCTCGAGAACCCCCTTTAATGATTTATACTCTTTAATAAGTTGTTTTGCCGTCGGTCTTTGATCCCGGCGATTATCCGCCAGTTTCAGTAGAATTTCCACAACTTCATAGTCCAGAAAACCGTCGAGGCCACCTTCCAGAAATTTTTTCCGCATGCGTGAATAATGTCCTGAAGAATCTGATTTTTGATGCATATGCTGTCCTGAAATCGATAAAAAATAATTGGCACTATCTATACACAACAAGAAATTTTATAATAAAATAAATTAACTTCTAATTGCTTTTGTGTTGTATCCGGCTTCTGTTAAATTTTATTAAATGAAGGTATTTAATTTAACGGACTGGACAGCCATACCTGTCATGCCCGCATCAAGAATATGAACGCATTCATCCTCACCGGCGGAAACAGCAGAAGATACGGAAGGGATAAGTCCACCCTTACCGTCAACGGACAAACGTTTGCTGACCGGTTATACCAGACATTGCTCCCGCAGTTTGAAACCGTCACGGTGACGGGAAAAGAGAAGATGCATCCGAACCTGCCGTTTCTGAAAGACCGTTATCCGGTTCAGACACCGATGAATGGAATCCTTACAGCACTTCAATATTCTGACAGCAGCTGGAATTTTATTATCAGCGTGGATATGCCTGCCGTATCAATCAGGCTGGTGGAGAGTTTACTGAACTGCATCAACGATCCCGTGAATGCAGTGATCCCAGTTGCCGATGGACGCAGTTACCCGACCTGTGCGCT
>JBHHUC010000011.1:0-48893 GCA_046861395.1 Fidelibacterota bacterium | reverse complement strand
GGCGCAACCTCCTGGTTGTTCTCCGTCCGTAAATCCCACCACGCATTGCCGTCATCGGGATTATCATGATTAATCTTTTGGACAAATTCTCCGGAGACGGTAAATATTTTGATGGTAGCCTGGGCTGGTAAATTCACAAACCGTAACCGGCGCGTCACTTCCGTTTCATTCATACGGGAATGAACGATGTAGGGATTGGGAACCACATGAACACCGGAAACGGTGGAGCGGGCTGCCGAACCGGAATACACCGTAACGAAATTGGCATCCAGATCGGTGGTTCCTTTTGAATTTTCGATGCTGGCATAGCCATCCGGTGAAGACCAGTGATCGGGATTGGCCTTGGTCCAAACCGTATCGGGATCAAAGCCGCCCAGTGAATCCACATAATTCCAGTTGATAATGAAATCAGAATCAACGCCCATATCATAGGCCGTTACGGCATAGGTCACTGCGATTCCATCAGTAACATTGGAATCCACAAAGGCATAATGATAGGTGCGTCCGTCAATGACCACCGGCTCCGTCAGGCGAATGTCATCCAGTCCCGTGTTTGATCCCAGACTGAACCACGGTGCATGGGGATCGGGTCCGCTGACTTCCCGTCTGCGATTATTCCCGTCATAGCAGGTGGAATCATCATAGATGCAATGCAGACTGTCTTCTTCCGCCGACAGATCATACTGGGCGAAGGGCTTCCACCCCACAAAGATATCATTGGAATCATAGATTTTCTTATCCGGAGTGCCCCAGGTCGCGCCTCCGTCCAGGCTCTTATAAATTTTATATCCTTCAAAATCCGAATATCCGGTCACCACGTCTTTGGATTGTTCGGCAGCATTGTCCCAGTAAATCGTCACACGGCCGGATTCGGTCTTTGCCGCAACGCGGGGCCGGGTCGGTGGTGTATAACCCTGATAATGGGAATTGTACATTATCTGGGCAAACTTGGCATTGTTGATTAAATCCTGGCGATTCTGACCGAAAATGATACTGAAACTGAAAGGCACCTCTTCGCCCACTTTGAGATCGAAGGGACCGCAACTCATGATCAACACACAATCGAGTCCATCCGGCGCAAAGGCTTCCAGCCCCTCCAGAGAATCAAAATGAGGATTCAGATCAATATCCAGATCAGAGGCTTCATCGGTGGTATGGAAATACCAGGCTTTTTCATTGGCGGAAATATTGGTCGTATCGCCGGAAATTACCTTGTATAAAATTTCTTCCCGGTTTCTGGCTACCGGCTTGCCCGGTGCGCCGGCACAACAGTTCTGGTTACTTTCATGGGTAACGACACCGGGACGGTCGTACCAGTCAAACCAGTGCCAATCCGTCATTTTCAGCGGTTCGCCGGGATAAATATCGATCGTTCCGTCCTTGTCCAGATCAATCTCCCGCGTGGACAGGGGTGAATCCAGGAGTTGTGTTGCCACAATGCCCAGGTCCGTCGCCCCGTTACTGTTTCCGTCCTTATCGTAAATCATGGCCATGGATACCCGGAGTTTTTCCCCGTTGATTTCAGTGCAGGGATTTTCCGGGTCGGTAAGACAATCATAGTATTCCATGAAATCATCATCATTGGTATGCGGCCAGAAACTTCCGTTGATATCCGTGGAAGCGGCATCGGCATCCATGTAGAAGCCCAGAACGACGCCACGGTAATTGAATCCTTTCCCATGATTAAGTTTGGTCCCGTCAGGCATGATCATACCGTCATGAAACACACCGTCCTCATCGATCCAGTCTCCGCTTTCATTCCGCACCTTTACGGTCACAAACATGATATCTTCGGCGTAGGCGACCCCATAGGAATGCGCTTCAGCCATGACCCGCAGTCCCATCGGATACCCGGTCTGTTCGTATTCATTATTGGTATTAACTATATTCCCGCGATGGGCCCAGCGATCGTCAAATTCCATATAAACATCGGTGTCGGAAATAAACCGGCCGGGGACTTCCTTCCAGCAATCCGGATCCTTACGGTTACCGTCACAATCGGTAATTCCTACCAACGGCCATTCTTCCGGACGATCACCGTAATAATCTTCCGCCCACCACCCGGGCCAGAAGTGCTCATAATTCCCCGTTTCTTCGTTTAATCGTTTGGGCCAGGTCTGGGAATACGTACTGTGGGCCAGGAGAGGAAAGGGATCATCCGGATCGGTAAAGGGCGTATCACCGAAAATATCACCGGCACTGATATCCGTATTATGGGTGAATTCCCGGGATTTGGTGGATGCCTGCCAGTCCGTATTCGTGCTGGGGTTATACCGTGTAAACCAGGATTCGGACACGGTGGCGCCGTAGAACATATAATCGTCATCGGCCGTCCACTCTTCCTTGTCCGGGCCATAATCGTACACATCGAAATCATCGGTCCGTTCCACCAGCCGGGGTCGCATGGCCCAGGGATAAATCAGGCCGATGCGGGAACGCGATTTATTGGGATCCATGATATTGAATTCCTGGTATTCCACGGAAAGAAAGATCTCCCCTTCCACATCATCGATTCCCCATTGGTATTTTTCGTCGATATCATCTTTGCTGAATTTTTCTACTCCCGGAATTCCCCGATCATCTATATATTCGAAAACCACGCCCACAAAGACCGTATCGCCATTGTCAAACCAGGCATTGTAAGCATCCTTGGAACTGTACACCCGCACCGTCGTTCCGCTGGGGCCCGGATTATCCTGGGCAGCATCCCAGGTGAAGTCGGAGGAATACATTTGACCTGGGACACCGGCAACGAAGGCCACATGAGGCAAATAGGTATAATTGCCCCAGAGACCGGCCGGATGGACATCCCAGTCAATGAAATTCCCGTAATTCCCCAGAGCATTTTTTACCTTCCCCTGCAATAAATACCCACGGGCCCGATCGTTCATGGGATTGGTCGGGAAGGGATAATCGCCTACCCGGGCCGCCGGAGCCGGTCGGGTGGGGAATTCCACATAATTCCGTGGTTCCCGTGGTTCACTGGCCAGCAGAATGGTACCGCTGAACAGAAGGCATAATAAATTTTTTCTCATAAGACCACTTTCAATCTATTTGAAATCAATACGCATGAAGAAATTGATCTGCCGGGGATTGCTGTACATCCAGGGCATATCATAAAAGGAACCGGATTTATCATGATTCTCATCCGGCAGGCCAATAAAATTCGTATAATATTCCCCGGGATCATTGGCACGACCGGTCAGCGGGAAAATGTCGATTTCATTGGCAAAGTTGAAGAGATTAAAAACATTCAATCCCATGGATACCCTGTAATCGGCGAAATGCATCCCCTTTGACAGGGACAGGTTGACCTGCGTAAAGGCCGGAGCCCGTTTTGTATTCACATTCTTCTGATCCGGTTCCGGCCGGTCACCGTTAAATATCATCGGTGTGTAAGGCGCACCGGACTGATAGAATATGTTCATACCGGCCCGGATACCGAAGGGCAAAAAGGTGTAAATGGTGGCCGTAAAATCATGGGGACGGTCATAAGGCATCAGGAATTCATACGACGGAGCATCAATGTACTCCAGCCCCAGGGATGCCCAGTCGTAGGCACTGTTGGCCTTGGCGACGGAATAGGTGTATTGCAGCATGATATTGAACAATTGTCCCCGGTTTTCCAGGGTGAAATCCACGCCCTTGGCGTTACCGTAGTCATTGGTGGAAGCAACCTGGTAACTATAGACCCCGGATCGCTGATGCTGAAACGACACCAGTTGATCCATGTTTTTAGCCCATCCCAGGAGTGAAAAGGCCCAGTACCGGGAAAATTGTACATTGAAACCGAATTCATAGGCCGAAGTGCGGGCGGCACTCATGGTGGCATTCCCAATGGCACCTTCGCCTTCTTCAAAGGCATTCTGCGGATCCTGAACCCGGTTGGTATTCAAGTACACATTCTGATAAATCGGCGTCTGGTAATACAGACCATAACTGAACGTAAACGTGGCCTTATCCGTGATGACATGACTGATTCCAAGGCGGGGACTGATCTTGTATTTCGTAGTGGATTGCTTCAGAATCACCCGTTCATGGGCAAAGCCCGGATCGTTGTCCACCGGCTCATCCCGATCCCAGCGATTATTATTATTCAAATCGGAATAATACCAGGGACTCTGGGGTGTGAACGTCCCGTTGGTGTCAGCCCAAATCTGGGTATTATAATTGACCGCATCCACCCGAATACCGGCATTGATGACCATCCAGGGCACTTCATAGGTATTTTGAATATAGGCACTCAGTTCTTCCGGCTCCCGGTAATCATCCCACTTTCCGTTATTGTTGGCATCACTGAAATCTTCACCCTTGTCATAACGCCCGTTGTTTTCGCCCCGGTCCGGTGCGACATAATCCGGATCACCCGGCAGCAATCCGTCCGGACCCGTATCCTGCCAGTATTCGGCAAAGGTCTGGAAGAATGCTTTTTCCGACCAGGGATTCTTTAATTCATAAAAATTCAGTTTATGGGATTTATAATCCACACCGATCCGGAGACGCCACTCATTGGTGAGCTGATTGGTGTAATCCAGGCGAAATTCATCCGTTATGGCAGTACTGGTGCCGTAAAAACGATCCGACCCACCAAACGTACGACCTTCTTCCCAGGCATAACCTCCGAAAACCGTCGGCATATAATAATACGGATTGTCGGCTGTGCCGGTATAACGCGGTCCGAACCGCCCCATAAAGAAATTCCACCACGGATCCTGTTCATACTGATGATCAATGAAACGATAATCGAAAAAGGGTTCATAATCCTCATACATTTCCGGTTCCAGCCAGTAGCTTCCGTCACGATAATAGGCCTTTTCGGTCAAATCCGGTCCGTCCCACACACCGTTTCCGTTCAAATCATCAGCGGCATTAAAGATGTCCACGTCCGGTGTGAAAATGCCATCTCCGTCCACATCGGTAAAATCTTCTGCCACTTCCCAGTTATACAATCCTGGCGTTGCTCCGTAATACCAGCCGGACCGCAGATCCCGCCGGGTATAATGCAGGGTATCTCCGTTTTCCGAAATGGTGAAAGGCACTACATCGGGATTATGAGGATCGGATATGGTCCGGTTGGGGCCGGCCTGATACCGCCATTCAAACCAGTCCGGATAACCATCCTTATCGCTGTCTTCCCAGCGGACGCCCTGAAACTGCTGCTGAATGAAACGGGAAACACGGACCGTATAAAAGGATTTGCTGTTCAGAGAATGATTGGCCTCCAGTGTGTAGCGGCGGGTATCCCGGAATAATTCATTCTGGCCGTTATCCCAGTATAAGTAGCGGGTATTGAATCCTTTCCGATGGGCGTTCACATCCCAGACGGAAAAATTAAACCGCAGGCTGTTATTCAATTTATAGGTCAGTTTGCCGAAGATATCATAGGTCTTGTCAAAGCCGAATCCCCGGAAACCGGCCACATTATCCCAGGGTTGCACCAGATTACTCCGGTTGATGGTATTATAAGGATCATCGGGGTTTTCCTGGTAGATGATGTCGTCAAATTTATAGACCCGATAGTTTTCCCGGTTCGTCCACTGGCCGGAAACCCAGTATTTCAATTTATTGAAGAAGGGAAAGGGGCCGCCGACTCCGAAGACATAATCATTGTATCCCCGTAAATCATCATACTCGTTTCCCAGACTGGCGCCTACCAGACTGGTTTCATATTTGAATTTATATTTGAATTCATCGGTACCGGCGGCGGTATGCATATTGGATACGGCTGAGAGAGCATCACCGTATTCGGCATTAAATCCTCCCGGCTGCCAGTCGAATTCCTTAACGGCAAAAAGATTTAAACGGGTTCCGTTTCCAATACCACCGAAGATGGGGTTACGGATGTATAACCCATCAATCATATAGGCAATTTCACCGGCCCGGCCACCCCGGACATGCACTTCTTCCAGACCCCGCTCCTCATGATCGGGAATTCCCAGCGTCATGCTCTCCACTTTCACGACACCGGACTGCAGGGAATACAGTTCCGTTAAATCGCGGATGGGCAGGGATTCTATCGTTTCCTGAGCTACGGTAATTTTCTTGGACGTATTGCCCTTTTCCACCAGCTCCCGCGTTTCCACCACTTCCACCACGTCCCCTTCAATCACCTGAATGGGGAGTTTATAGTTTAGCCATACCGTTTTATCCATGATGACGTTGACGCCGGTTTTTGTCATTTTCTGATAACCGATCATTTCCACGGTAACATCATAGGTCCCCACCGGCACATTAATAATAATGTATCCGCCGTCAATATCGGCAATGGCACCCATGCCTAATTCCCGGATGTAAACCTGAGCACCCGGCAACGGATTTCCATCCAGATCGGTAATCCGGCCACGAATGGTTCCATCCGTACCGGCATAAACACAGGACACAATAAGAATTGATAAAATTGCTTTCACAAAGGGTATGTTTTTCATCATTGATTAATCCCTGGGTAAATCTACGCGTTGGAAACCGGCGACATGGTTAATCATGTAAGGATCATCCTCCGAGTCCGGCAAAGAACGGAATTCATCGAGTTTTTTCGTATGCATGGCATTCAACCAGCGGGCGTTCCCACCGGAGGATGTCGTGGCGCTGAAGGCACCCAATTCCCACTTGGATATCCCAAACCAGGCTTCGCCGTCATTGTTCAGGGGACTTTCCGACCAGCGAATATATAATTCGTCCTGAACCAGTCCCCGTCCCTTGGCCAGCCATGAAATATCGCGTTGTCCGTATTCTACACCGGTCCCAATCATGGTCATGCGCAATTCACGCGTAATCCGGAAACAGTCCGTAAACGTCGTATCCACGGCAGGACAGTCTGTCATATCCGTCACAGATAATGTCGTATCAGACAGACAGGAATATGCGCCATTGTTCGGAATCCCGCGTTGACTGGCACCCGGAACCGTAATTGTATCGGCGGCAACAGAAAATGTTTTCTCAATTTTATAGATGGACACGGAAGTCGTATCATAATACACTTCCTCCACTCGTTCGCCGTCGCGTAACCGGCCGTTATCGGTATAGTACAGTATTTCCTCCACAACGTCATCACTGACCCAAAAATTGTTCAGGAATCCTTCCGGAGCAAAATAAGTGGGATGAACGACCTGATATAGATGTCCGTCCAGTTTAAACAGGAGATAATCATAATTGCGATCGGCGCCCTCGCCCCACTCGGTTTTCATGATGAAATAATTGCCGTCGGCAGCATCGGGTATATATTCAATCACCTCATTGGTATATAATGTAACAATTGAATCCATATCATCGACAAATATGGTTTTTTCATCGGTGAAGTCCACCGTTTCTATCACATTGGGATATACAATGCCCCATCGTGTACGCACCGAGTCTCCGGCGGCCACATGGATCAGAACCTGAGAATGAATGGAATCGGTCCAGGTGACCAGAAGATTATTGGGAATGGAGGTCCAGGTAAATAATTCATTGTTATCGGGCATGCCGTTATGATTGAGGTCGGTGTAACATTCGGCCTCTTCGTTTTCGATCCCGTTACCTTCATCCACAAAAACATCTCCGGGGTCAAAGACGCCATTGCCATTGGCATCCACCGTCAGGACTTCGGCATCATCCCATGTCCCGTTGCAGTTCCGATCTTCAAAGGGTTCACCACCGTCCCGGGTTCCGTTGCCGTTGATATCATAATACGGTTCGGCCGGATCCCAGATACCGTTACCCACGTCACCCGTTTCGGCCGGATCCCAGACACCGTTATCATTGCAGTCGCAGTTCGTCCGGTAAATCAGGGAATCGGCACTTAACTGTTTCCGTGTGAAATGAAAGGTGTGTGTGAAGGGAATCTGTGAGGCGGAATATTCATAGGTCGTATCTACCCATTCCGACTGATCCACGAATAATAATCCCTGGTTGATGATGGGCGTATCCACCACGGCCTGGTAATAGCGGGCCTGGGCCGTATCGGAATAATATTCAACCACATCCTCAAATATCCAGGTTGAACTCACCGGTTTATAGCGCTGGAGACTCAAATCGGTATCATAATCCCAATCAATGGCTTCCAGATCTTTAAATCGAATGGAACTTATGGTTACCGAATCCTCTATAACAATTTCCGTCGTCGGCAGAGTATCAATGCCCGTCCGTTGGGTATAGGACGTTTCATTGGCATGGATTTCCGCCAGATAGTCGGGAAAGTTTTTTAAGGATAAGACCGGTGGTTCCTCGCCGAAGAGTATCCGGTACTGGCTGTAGCCCAGACCGAAATTGGTAATATCGTAGCGGTAAAAAGAGACATCGACAGCCTGGGTTACGTCATAAAAATACTCATCCAGCGCCCCCGTAATACCATTCCCGACCTCAGGGTCGGATAATGTATTTGTTAATTCATTGATATTACTAGTTTTGTCAACCGACTCTTCGCAGGCAAACACGGTGAATAAAATCACCATTGCATATCGTAATGTGTGTGATAATTTCAGTGGCATGATTTTTCGTCGATTTTTGAAAAAGAATGGCGAAAATATACACCACCATCACCCTTGTTTAGTAGCAGAATCGAATGATAAAATCACAAAAAATGAAAATTTTCTCCCTTTTTCTCCTGGCGCAGTTTTCCCACCTGTTGGCAGTGGATGCCAGTCCGGAGATTATCACGTTTGTCCAACCGGACGGCTCAACGTTTCGCGGACATGTCCGGGGTGATGAATGGGCTGGCTGGCATGAGACCCTGAACGGATATTCCTGTGTTCAAACCGAGGATGGCTGGTGGGTCTATGCCACCGGTATCAATGGTCGCCATCTAATTCCCGGTTCCCAGGTCGTTCGGGCCACGGATCCGGCGAGTCTCAATATTCCCAAGCATTTACGCCCGGAACGAATGAAGGTCAGGATGGACGCGACCCCGCCCAACTTACAAGTAGCCCGGACCGATACCTTCCGTGTTCCGTTATTATTAGTCGATTTTCCGGATTATGGAAACCAATATGATCAAGCGGTATTTGATACATTAATGAATTCGGTCGGAACCTACGGTCATCCGGGACATCCCGGCAGTGGCAGTTTCCGTGACTTTTACCACGAAATATCCTACGGGCAATTTGATCCCGTATCCCTCGTGGACGGTTGGTACACAGCGCCGCATAATCATGATTATTATGCTTATAGCAATCCCAACGGATATCAACATGTGCTCACGTTGGTTCGAGCCATCGTCGATTCGGCCGAAGCCCATGGCATGAATTGGTCACAGTTCGATAACGACGGTGACGGCACGGTAGATGCCTTAAATTTACTCCATGCCGGCCCTGGAGCCGAACAGGGTGACCAAAGCAATATCTGGTCACATAAATGGTCCTTGTCTGCTGCCAATCTTCAGGTTCAGTATGACGGGGTCTGGATCAACTCCTACACCATGAATCCCGAAATGCAAAGTAATAATGTTGTGGCCATCGGTGTCATTGCCCATGAATTCGGTCATGCCTTGGGGCTGCCTGATTTATATGATACCGACTATTCATCTTCCGGAGCCGGAAAACTGGCCTTAATGGCCAGTGGTTCCTGGGGAACAGCCGGCAATACACCCTGGTATCCGTCCGCGATGAATGCTTGGTGTAAGACCGAACTGGGCTGGACCAATGTCATCCCTTTAACCACCGATCAAACCGGGATCACATTGCCCCAGTCCTATACCAGTAATATTATCTATCAAATCAACCACGGCTATGATACATCGGAGTACTGGCTAGTGGAAAATCGTCAGAAAGTGGGAACCGATATCAATATGCCTTCACCAGGATTATTATTCTGGCATATAGATACTGAAAAAACCAGCGGATGGGGCGTCAATAACGACGAACCTCATTATGGTGTTGGATTGGAGCAGGCCGACGGACAATTCAATCTGGAGAATGGCGGCGGCAGTGACAACGGGGACCCCTTCCCGGGCAGCACCAATAACCATGCGTTCTCCTATAACACTGTTCCCAACACAGAAAGCTATTATGCCGTACCCTCCATGATTGCCTTTACAAATATTTCCGATCCTGACTCGGTCATGACCTTCGACCTGGCCTTCGGGGAATACAACATTGCCCAGATCGGCGTAGAAAATAATGTTGGTTCGGCCTACGCCACCGGACAAATTGATCTGACAATGAGTAATACCTTTGAGATCGGTGCCATGAATCTGACAATCGAATTTGATCCGGGTATTTTTGATATCCTAAGTGTAGAACCCTTGGGCCGCACTACCGTCGATTCTATCATCATTACAGGAAATCATATTGAACTGATCAATCCACTCATTGCTGTAGGCGATGGTCAATTCCTACGACTGAATATTTTCACGAATTCAGGTATCAGCGGAACCGCTCAGGTAACAGTCGCACAAATTGAGGCTTGGACAATCACCGGTGGCGGCATTGGATTTCAGACCTCTCCCGGCACCTATACCTATACCGCACAACCACAACTTTTCTACTTTTCATCAGATTCCGGGACGATCGGCGGACATGGGCGCTATGCCGTTTACCTGCAGAACCCCGTTCCTGTTAAAATGATGATTGTTACTGTATCCGACATGTCGAATTTTGTCATTCCCATGGAGGAAATCTATACGGATCAAAACGGAAATAACAGTTGGGACCTGGGTGAACCTTTACAGGATTTAAACGGAGATGGTGTCTGGACTCCCATGATCGAATTCTCCGACCGCATGGCGGACTGGAATGCCAACGTAGCTTATACCGTCGATGGCGTTCAGGTTGCCGCCAGTACACTTACCCCGATGGATGTTGGGGACGGACCGCTCTTCTATGTGAATAATTATATTGAGCCCAATGCTCCGTCGGGTCCGATCATTCTGGATCTTGCCGTCAGTTTGATGATGGATTTCTACGGAAATACCGGATTGGAAACGGATGTTACCAGTGGATATTTGGTACTGATTCCCAACCTGGGAACCGATATGGAAGCAGGTATACCCGACTATTACTCCCTTTCCTCGGCTTACCCCAATCCTTTCAATCCAGCCACACAGTTGGATTATACTTTACCGGAAGCGGCCCAGGTTCGGATTGCCATCTACAGTTTACTGGGACAACGAGTATATTCCTCACATCACACCCTCTCACCAGGCACTTACAACTTCCGGTGGAATGGTACCGATATGGAGCATAAACGCCTGTCCAGCGGGGTGTATTTCATCCGCTTCAGTGCCGGGGATTTCCAAACCACTCGCAAGCTGGTTTTCATGAAATAGAAATGGAAATTTTCCATGGTTGTCCTTTTGCGCCAATAGCCGAAAGAAATCAAAAAACCCTCCGTCAAGTTGTTGGAGGGTTTTCCTTTTTGCTCAATCTTTCTGCTTAAAACATATTTCCTGCCGCGGAATTACCCGGCGGGCTTGAATCTCAGGCACTTTTCTTCCGTCGCCGTAAATGGGGCTTGCGCTTTCCCCGTACTACATCTCGTGTAATCGTAATCGATTTCACATGATCAATATCCGGCAGATGAAACTGGATATCCACCATGACTTCCTCCATCACGGAGCGCAGGGCACGGGCCCCTGAGTTGCGCTTCATGGTGCGGTGAATAATTTCATCGAAGCCATCATCACTGAATTTCAATTTGACACCATCCATGGCAAACAAGCGCTGGTACTGTTTGACAAGGGCATTTCGCGGTTCGGTCAAAATGCGGAAATAGGCATCGTAATCCAGATGCTGGAGCGTGGTCAGGACGGGTAAGCGACCCACAAGTTCAGGAATTAAACCGTAGTGTACTAAATCTTCCGATTCGACGTAACGCAGAATTTTATCCGTAACATTTTTTCCCGGCTTAACCTTTTTCTGCTGCCGCTCAAATCCGATGGACCGTTGTCCCAGGCGATGTTCGATGATTTCACTTAATCCGTCGAACAATCCGCCGCAGATAAACAGAATATTTTTTGTATTGATGGGAATCAGAGGTTGTTCCGGATGTTTCCGTCCTCCCTGCGGCGGAACATGAGCCACCGTTCCTTCCAGGATTTTCAGCAGGGATTGCTGTACGCCTTCACCACTGACGTCACGGGTAATGGAGGGACTGTTTCCCTTGCGACCGACCTTGTCGATTTCATCAATATAGACAATGCCATGTTCCGCTGCCGCTACATTATAGTCTGACACCTGAAGAAGACGTACCAAGATATTTTCAACATCCTCACCCACATATCCGGCTTCCGTGAGAGTAGTGGCATCGGTTATGGCGAATGGTACGGACAGCATTTTTGCCAGTGTCTGGGCAATGAGGGTCTTTCCCGTACCTGTTGGCCCAATGAGCAGAATATTACTTTTTTCGATTTCCACATCGTCCTGAGAATAATTATGTATCAGTCGTTTAAAATGGTTGTAAACGGCCACCGACATGGTGCGCTTGGCATCATCCTGTCCAATGATGTACTGATCCAGGAATGTTTTTATTTCCGAAGGTTTATGCAGTTTAAAGGTGTCGGGATTGGATTCGTTGGCAATCATGTCAGGTGTTCCGTTTTATCAGGATTGAATCAATAATACCGTATTGCTTGGCTTCTTCGGCGCTCATGAAGAAATTCCGGTCCGTATCCCGCTCAATGCGTTTCACAGTTTGTCCGGTACTTTTGGCCAGGATTTTATTGAGCTGGACTCTCAGTTTTAATATTTCATCGGCCTGGATCTTGATATCGCTGGCCTGGCCTTCGGCACCGCCCAGGGGTTGATGAATCATGACCCGCGAATTCGGTAGGGCCGACCGTTTACCTTTGGTACCGCCCGCCAGAAGTAGAGCCGCCATGGAAGAAGCCTGACCGATACAGATTGTGGCAATATCCGGTTTGATATAATGCATGGTATCATAAATCGCCAGACCGGCCGTCACGTAGCCTCCCGGTGAATTGATATAGAGATTGATATCCCTTTCATCATTGTCAGATTCGAGGAACAATAACTGGGCGATAATCAGGGAAGCGACATTGTCATCAATGGGCGTCCCAAGAAAAATAATACGCTCTTTCAAAAGGCGGGAATAAATATCAAAAGCCCGCTCGGTCCGGCCGCTCTGTTCGACAACCATGGGAATTAATTGGGCAATTTCATTGGATTTCATTTCATGCCTCCTCATTGGCCTGGGAACGGATGTCCTTGGTATGGACTTTGACTTCCTTGATTTTAGCAAATTGTTTGATGTATTCCAGGATTTTCTTTTCCATGAGATCGTCTTCGATCTTTTCCCGATTACTCGGTTTTTTATAATATTTTTCGATATCCTTGGCATAGTCTGGGGACCGGTCTTTCAGGCGCTGGATTTCCACCTGTACTTCCTCCCGGGATACCGTAAGATCCTGTTCCCGGATAATGGCTTTCCGTAACAAATACCATTTCATGTTTCGTTCGGCTACCGGAGTATAGGTTTTGCGGACCTGCTCTTCATCCAGCGGGGTTCCCGGGTTCGATTTCTTCACATCCTCCATCAGATGTTCCAGATAGGCGGCCACCATGGAGGGCGGGTATTCAATATCTGCTTTTTCAATCAGACTATCGGCCAACTGGCGTTCCAGTGCTTCTTCACTGCGCTGCGTATATTCATCATCAATGGATTGCCGAATTTTTTCCTTCCATTCCTCCACGGATTTCACTTCATTGTCAACTGTCTTGACAAAGGATTCATCCACTTCAGGTAATTGATGATCTTCAACTTTTGTTACGTGAACCCGGTATTTGACGGTACCATCGTTTTCATCCGGGGTATCAATCACAACTTCATCCCCGGCCTTCAACCCGATTAACTGTTTTTCCAAATCTCCCGTGAATATACCATCACCGATCTTAATATAACGACCTTCCAGCTTCTGTCCGATCAAGGGAACACCGCCCTCGTCCACCTGTTGCAGGTCACAGACAATGAAATGTCCGGACTGAGCACCATCTTCCACGGTGACTACATTCATATAACGACGACGAATATCATCAACCGCCAGATTAATGTCTTCTTCATCGGAAATGTAAACGGTCTTTTCAACTTTCAGACTGTTTTTCTTCAGGACCGGCACGGTCACTTCCGGCTCAATCTCAAACGTCGCTTTGAATTTCAAATCCGACTGATAATGAAAATCAAGGTCTGAAATACTGGCCTGATTGACGGGGGTCAAATCTTTTTCTTTCAGCGCTTCTATATAGTATTTATTGAATGACTTTTCCACAAAATCCAATTCAATGTGGGATAGATAATTCGACATGATGACCTTTCGGGGAACATGTCCCGGTCTGAAACCCGGCTGCTTGACTCGCTTGGAAAATGTTTTTATCGCCTTCTCAAAATCCGGTTCGATTTCTTCCCAGGGAACAACAATTTCCAGCTCCCGGGTATAACGATTGGGTTGGTGTACCTTAATATCCACTAGACTTCCTTCTTCTCTTAAAAAAACGGGGTGGAATTTACTGTTTCACATGCTGAATATTTATAAAAATCATCATGTTCCTGCAATTTATCACAATATTTTATCTTTCTATGGCCGCAGGGAAAAATGATCTAATTTTTATAATTGTAATAAAGACTTCAGGAGAATGATGTGAACATGTTTCGGTTTATGCTACCCCGCCGGTTCCGGGCCAACCTGGGGTTAACGATTTTTGGCCTGACAAAAATTCCCATGCTGTTTTATGCCCGCCCCTCGGTGGTGGCCATTGATGATCACCACATCATCGTTAAGATTCCCTTGCGGCGCCGGACCCGCAATCATTTGGGATCCATGTATTTCGGGGCTCTGGCTGTTGGTGCTGATTGCGCCGGCGGATTCCTGGCAATGGAATTGATTCAGCGGGCTGGGGTACCAGTCTCACTCGTATTTAAAGACATCCAAGGAACATTTCTGAAACGCCCGGATGGTGATGTTCATTTCACCTGTCACGACGGTGATAAGATCAAAGCGCTGGTTGCATCCGTTGTGAAATCGGAAGAGCGACAAAATCTACCGGTTAACATTACAGCCACGGTCCCGGCTGTGGGTCCCGAACGGGTGGCTCAGTTTACCCTGACCTTATCCCTGAAGAAAAAATCCTGATTCAACCGTGAAATTGGAAAAAATCTAAGATTAGGTAAACGATCATTTGCCAATTAAATTATTAGTGGTTTTTAGACAATAATTGTTAAAAACCATGACAATTCGTAACTAAGTAGAGAGAAACCCATGAACTTATATGTAGGAAACCTATCCTATGATGTAACCGAAGACGACTTGCGTTCAGTTTTTGGCGAACACGGTGAAGTGTCCAGTGCAAAAATTATTTCCGATCGTATGACCGGTAGATCCAAAGGATTCGGTTTTGTTGAAATGCCTAATGATGATGAAGGTCAGTCCGCGATCGATGCTTTAAACGATCTTGAATATCAGGGTAGAAACATGCGCGTCAGCGTCGCCCGGCCCCGGGAAGACAGACCGCGGCGTCCACGATTCTAAATCACGGAATCGGAAACGATTAGAAGCCCGGGAAACCGGGCTTTTTTTATGAGAAATTCCCTCCGGCTTATTGTTTCGTATTCAATTTCTTCCAATATCGCATAACACCAAACCATTACGCTGCCGGAATAAGGCGTACCCCATAATAAATCATGAACAACCCCGCCAATTGAATGACATGATACAGATCATTATGATTGAAATGGCGATGAAGGGAAAATTTCCCGATTTGCACTCCGCCTGCTAACAGGCTGATCATCATTCCAACCATGATCCATATTTCACCATCCGAATAGTGACCTTGCGAATTCCAGGCCACTAAAGCTCCGCTCATAATCAGGGCTGGGACGTAATAATACACGACGGTTGAAAAGGACATGCGGTGCCTGGCAATCCAGACGTAAATCAGCCAGGATAGACCCAGGAGAATCAACACGATTTTCAATCGGGGATAGGCATAATAGTGCAACAAGGTTGCAATGATCATGGTTGCGGCGGTAAGACCGACAAAGGCATATGTCGCCAGATTTAGTAATCGAGTCCAATCCGACCCCAAGGACGGTCCCCAGCCGTGTCGTATGGCTCCCAGAAAAGCACCCAGACTGATGGTGCTGAAAACCACACTCCACCAGAAATGAAAAGAATCGATATCCAATAAGAGTAGCCGTCCGCTGAACCAGACGGTGCAACCGGCGATGAGAAAATCCGTCATCGTTGTGGTTGGTTCATGTATTTTCATGTCAATATCCCAGGATGAGATTCAGGAGGATAATCAGATCCATGGCAGTGACGGATTGATCATCGTTCATATCCGCTACGGCCTGGGTACACGGTCCACCGGCATTAAACCCAAGGACGGCATCCCCCAGCATGAGTAAATCAATAACATTCCGAGAGCCGTCATTATTGAGATCACCGGTCTCCCAGTCAGCGCAGGGATCAATGGGAGAAATAAAGGCCGGAACTTTCATAGCAATACAATGAATGGCGCCATTGGCCATAATAATTTGATTGCAGTCAAAACCGATAATTTCATATCCAGGTAACAAGGATTCGTATTGCGCCAGCACCGCGGCATCGGTGGCAAAACCATAGATGGGGACCAGAACCTTGCGATTTACAATGAGGGAATTAATGTAGGTATAGGTATTCCCGTCATAAGGTGGCATGAGCATCCTGACCACATGGTAAGGATTTCCGGCACCATTGGTTTCATTGGCGATCTGATCCGCCACCTGGTTGCAGATGGCATAATTATTCCCGGCGGCATCAGACGGAGATTCATATTCGCCGATGATGACGGTTGTATCATTCAGAATCTTGATAAACATGTCGATGTGTCCCGTCCCGTCGAATTGTAGGTGGTCCGTCAAAATCACCTTATGCACACCATAATAATCCTGGAAGTAATTTTCCAGGATTTCCACTGTGAGACTGCCATCGGGATTGAAGCCCTGGGATGGATCAAAAATGACATTGGATATCATGACTGCACCGGTGCCATCCAGTAACATATTACCGCCTGCCTCCACCAGGCCCAAGCCGTAATAATCCAGATTCCACATGGTCGCCAGGTCTTCGGGAAAAGCATCATCCAGAGGACGGGGACGATTATATGTCAGGTCCAGGATGGCCCGGCGCCCGTCCGGTTGGTAAATCCACCACGGACCGAAATCCCTGATCCAGACCGAATTCAGATTGTCATAAATATAGTCCACATGATCCATATTGACACCGAAAGCCTGCAACTGGTTTGATACGGTAACAGCTTCCGCGGCATTATTCACCACAACCCAAGCGGTATCGGATTCGGCCGTGGCCTTTATTAACTGCTTTAATAGGGTTGGATATTGTTCCCAGGAATAAATGATCCCGGCCACGGAGTCGAATTCAGCGGGTGCATACCAGATTGAATCCGGAGGATCCGTTATTGTCCGGTTTACCCCGATGCGGTCCAGCTCTTCCCTTTCCCGGTCCGTCAATCCATGCGGTAGGTGTGACTGCCCCCAAGTCACAGTAAGCAGAAATGCGATGAAAAACCACCTGACTGTAATTAACACGATATAATTTACCATAACCCCATTATTTCAATATTAGCAATTTCCGGTCAATGACCTGGTTTTTCGTTGTGAACCGACACAGATAAAGGCCGGAACTGATGGATCGTCCCAACCGGTCTTTGCCGTTCCATACGATTCGGAACAATCCCGGTTCTGTAACGCCATCGACCAGTACTGTGATTTCTCTACCACTCAGATCATAGATAGCAAGACGAATCCCATTCTTTTCCGGGACTTCATATTCAATGACGGTGGTATGATTAAAGGGATTCGGATAATTCCTCAGTAGCGGGTATGTCTCCAGAATCGATGTCTTATCGGAACCAAGAAATATATTCCATTCCGACTCCTGACAGTAACTGATATTAAACTGATTTCCCGGCCACACGTCCCCGGTCGTATCCGGCGGACAAGAACCACCCCAATAATTATAAGATGCTGTGACTGCCGTTCCTGGTCCGGCCCGATATACTTGTTGACCAATATCGGCGCTATTGCCGAAAATATTATTTCCATGGAAAGGACTTCCGCCGATGATCGGAAATGATAAGGAGTCAACATATAGTCCGCCGCCAAAATAGCAGATGCAGTCACAATCACCCTGTGCCGCATTATCCATGATGGAATTATTAATAATAATCGGATGTGCACTATTTACCGCGGCGATTCCACCGCCCAGACCGGCGCATCTCCCCGCCTCATTCCCGGTTATGATATTATGACGAATGACCGGAGACGCTCCGTCACAGATAATACCACCGCCGATAAATGATCCGCCCCCCCGAATGGTAAAACCTTCCAGACGGGCACCGGAACCTTCGGCTTGTGAAAATTGGACAACATGACCGGTATCCGCTGCTTCGATGAATGTGACCAAAGGACCCTGGCTGCTCTGAACAACAATTTCCTTGCCCTGAAATTGTATGTTTTCAAGATATAAACCCGGTAATACAAGGACCATATCCTCCCCTTCCACGGCTGCGTCAATTCCGGCCTGAATCGTGGAGTAGTCGGTGGGGATCACTATGGTTCCCGTCAGTATATTCAGTGAATTCGAGGGGACGCGATAATCGGCTTTTACCCAGGCCGTGTACCACAGACTGGCCAAATCATGTTCCGCCCGCTGGATAGCAGTCATTGTAAGCGAATCCAACAAAGCCCACATTGTATTATAATAGGTCGTTGAATAGGAAGGATCCAGCGCGGCGGCAGAATCGTCGGCGGTCATGATATTCGCCACAAAGGGATATAAGTCATCAATCCAAAGAAAAATGGAATCAATGGGGTTCTCCCAGAACCGGGCTTGATCTTCCGTCAGAAGAATTTCCTCCAAATGCGGGGGAACCATCTGCGATTCATAGCGCGAATGGATTCCATAATTCCCCGTGTTCTGTCCATTATAATTCAGGGTCAGGTGCAGGGGATTATGGGCGTCAGCCACATAATGACCCAGTTCGGCCGCAACCTGTACGGCTTCTTCCCAATCTCCGGTACGCATCAACGAAGCGAGACTATCAGTCCATTCCTCGATAACCCAGGGAACGGTTCCGTTGCTGATCGCAGTATCATAACCGTAGAGATTGATAAAGTCTGTCCATTCATGGGGCAGTGTTCCCTGAAAAAATTCCGGGTACGCATCAATATCGATGTAATGATAATATCCCGGTAAATTTCCCTGATCCGGATCTACTGCGTGTTCCGAAAGCTGGGTACGATAGGTCTGGAAAAAGGCCATGGCTGGAGGAAGAACATCCAGGGCCTGTTCGTTAATATATCGATGGACGGTCCAGCCCCAGCGCTGATCCCGCTGCGCCCGAAGTCCTGTGGTAAACAGCATAAGAAGTAGGATAACCGTCAGGGATGGGTTAAGCCGATGTCCAGAAAACATCGGATCGGGACCGAATCGAAAAGGCAGGAATTTGAATCGGATCATGGCTCAAGTTTACCATGGAATGAAATCATGTATTACTGCCAATTACAGCAACTGTGGACCCCTTATGTATAGATCAATGATAAAATTAATCCATGACGAGGATTATTGTTTCAGACGATAGACGACACCTTCAATTGTTTTCAGAAATTTATCAACCTGAGATGACATACTGAATAAATATTCGATTTCTTCAAAGGTATCAACGGGATACATTTCTTCATCATAGTCCCGGAGGAAATTGGCTTCCAGTTTTACAATCATGTCCCGGAGAACCTGTACTGGAAGATCCTTGCTCCGTAAAAAATTAATTTGAATATTTAATTTTCCGTCGGAAGTCATATGAAAAATGGGCAGTAATCCAAAATCGGACTGGGTACGAAATGTCAGTGTACCATGATCATTACCCCGTCCCCAAGTGATATCGTCGGCATATTTTTCGGAGAAGTCTATCAACCGTTCACCAATTTTGGCGACTTCCCTACTGCACGATTCCCGCATATTTTGAATGAAACTTTCCTTATCCCATTTAGCCATGCAAATCCCCTGTTAGATCCAATTGATTAAAGTATCTGGAAAAAGACGGTTAGAATTTAAAAACGTATTCCCGTCGATAACACATGATTCTCAAATCATACCATATGATGTGGTTCAGAAACCAATCCGAAAGGTACTGAGACTAAGACTGAAACGGACCCGGCGCAGATATTCTTTCGTATTCGTTGCTACCGCCTGTTTTTCCCAGTCCTGATAAACTGGGATAAAAATCGACAAGGATTGGGTCCCCAGCATGATTCCGGCATCACTGTAGGTCGACCCTCCCTGTCCGGCGACATCCATAAAAAGTTTCACGGGAAGATGGGGAATATCCTGTATGACATTAAAACCCCAGGCGTTATTGATAGAGCTGGCCAAAACATATCCGCGGAGACCGGGGCCATCCTCGGTATATTGTTCATCATACAGATCATAGGGAGTTTCCTTGCCGGTTCGGTTCAGGACATAACCTGATGCGAAATCGGGATCAACACCACCGCTCAGATAAATCTGCTCCTGTCGGGGAACATCATTGGAATAGATAAATCCACCTACCCAGCTTCTTACCCGGGAACGGATGGATTTTGTCCAGCGATGCGACAGAGTATTGTCCCAGGACCATTTGGCATAGTCGGCCCCATGAAGAGCCAGTTTCACCCTGAATCGAGACGAATAATTCGTAAACATGGTGGGACGATTGGAATATTGAACACCCAGGCCCGCATGACGATAATGTCCGGCTTCATAATAGGTCGTATCCAATCCATCCGCCCGAAGTAAACGGGAACTTATTTCTCCGGTATATATCCATTTTGAATGCAAGAAAATGGAAGGTGTTTTTTCTCCGGTTGCTTTAATCTGCCACCCGGCTGCACTTGCCAGATCACTGTAGCTGCCCCGAAACGTCAATTTATCAGTAAATAAAACTCGGTACCAGGTACGCTCCACAGCCGTCTGGCCAATAAGACGGGAATGGTTGAAGTCCCACATGGGGAGAATGGATATTCCATATCGGTAACCGGGAATGAACCCGGAATAAAGCATCAATCCCGGCGTAAATCCATTGTATTGATTCCAGGCAAATAGCCAGGGAAGCCAGTTTACATGAGTGGTATAATAGTCCGGCTGGTCAAATACAAAGGTGAACTTCAGGGGCCTTCGGGTTGCATTATTCGTTCGGTCAATATCCGGCATATATTCATCAGGATCAATGACAATTCGGGCTGCAGTGATGGGAACTGCCAGAGGAATAGATTGGTTTTTTATTGGTATCCAAGTGCGGCTTAATTCATTTCCAATTTTATCGTAATAGGCAATTTCCACTGGGGTCGACATGGTACCTTTATTGACCAGAATATAACGGTCCTTTTCTTTTTTTAAGGCATAATCAATGGTTTTTACGGAATTCATCGCATCCTGCCAGAACCAGCTCAAATCCTTGTCCGTAACAGCCTGAAATGCGGCCCTGAAATCCTCCGGAGCCGGATGTTTGAATTTCCACTTTTCATAGTAGGCTTGCATCGCCCGGTTCATGGTTTCCTCCCCCAAATAATGTTGTAGGAACCACATCATCAGAGCCGTCTTTCCATAGACCATAGAACCATAATTTCCGGGCGTATAGGCTTCCGAATAAAGGTTCAGAGCTTGATCATAACCGACGGATGCTATAGACGAATAGCGGGCATATCCCATGGCCCAGTGCATTTGAAGCCCACGGCCAACTCCCAATTTGGATTGTATTTTTTCACTGAGAATAATGGCACCGTCCCGGTCATGATATTTTATATTCCAATAACGAAAATTCGAATATTCATTCAACCCTTCATCCATCCAGGGATGTTCCCTTTCGTCGGAACCCAAAATTCCGTAGAACCAGTTATGCCCTACTTCATGCATGATAACAAATTCCAGTATATCCTTGCTGCCACTGGAGGAAATGACGGTGATATTGGGATATTCCATTCCGCCCCCGGCTGACATATCACCGTCGACGGCCGTAATATGATTGTAGGGGTAATCCCCGTAAAACTTACTGTACCAGTAACCGGCATCATGAATGTATTCAATCGACTTTTCCCACAATTCGGCATTCTTGGGTAGATACATGGACCAGAGCGTGACTGACCGCGTGGAATCGGCCAGAAATAATTCGCCTTTTCGCACAATCCATTTCCAATCAGCGAACCAGGCAAAGTCGTGGACTTTTATCTGGTGGAAGTGAATCGTTTTAAGGCCGTCTGAGGATCGTTCTGCTTTCCTTAATGTTTTCAGCTTTTTCTTCAGTTCTTTTTCCGGTAGTTCGTAGAGTGCATCACCTTCTTTCGCCAATGAATCCAACCAGGAATATTCTGCATCACCATCTACCAAATCTCCCGTGGCCATGATGCGATAATCCGCCGGCAGGGTGATAAACACATCATAGGAACCGAATTCACTATAAAATTCGCCCTGATCCAGATAAGGCATTACATGCCACCCGTTGCGGTCATACACCGCCGGTTTGGGATACCACTGCGTGATTTCATAATGCTGTCCGGTATGTCCCAGACGGGAAAATACTTTCGGTATTTTCACGAAAAATGGTGTTTCGATGGTTACCGACTCTCCCGGATACAACGGAGCGGCCAATTTCACTTTAGCGGCATCGATCCAGTCCGGATGATAGGACCAATCCAACACCACGCCATCAGAAGTGAAATTCAGACTGTCAATGTAGCCCCGTTCATCATCTTTGGCATAAGCCATGCGTGTGGAATAGCGCTTTTTTAATTGTCGTTCCAGGGCTGTCTGATCATTCTTGTAGGCATTGGGCCAGAGATGGAACCAGATAAAGTTGAGCGTATCGGGCGAATGATTGGTATATGTCAGTTTCTCATGTGCCTGTAGGGTATGATTCGTATCATTCAGGGTTACCTGAATAGTGTAAGCTATATTCTGCTGAAAATAGTCTGTCGCCATCATCAGGGACATCATGAAAAAACCCCAAACAAGAGAATTCTTAATACTGTGCATTATGATTCCTTTCACTGATCATTACCTTAGGACACCGGAAAATGGCGATGGCTGTTTGGTTCCATCTGTAAAGTTACAAAAAAACCCGAACCATTCGGGATGGTTCGGGTTCCTGCCTGCATTGCCTATTTACTTAGAAATTTTGGGCGGCAAACTCCCAGTTTACCAGATTCCAGAATGCGGCCAGGTAATCAGCGCGGGCATTGCGGTAGTCCACATAGTAGGCATGTTCCCACACGTCACAGGTCAGCAGTGCCTGCCCACCTTCACTTAGAGCCGAACCAGCATTGGACGTATTGATAATTTCCAGGCCGTCACCCTTTTTCACTAGCCAGGTCCAGCCTGAACCGAAATTAGTCATCGCGGATTGTGTAAAGGCCCTTTTGAATTCATCAAAGGATCCGAATGATGATGCAATGGCATTTGCCAAAGCACCGGTTGGTTCACCACCGCCACTGGGACTGAGACTATTCCAATAGAAGGTATGATTCCAGACCTGCGCGGCATTGTTATAGGTCCCGCCAGAGGCCTCACGTACAATATCTTCCAGGGATTTATTCTCGAATTCCGTACCTGAGATCAGATTATTCAGGTTCGTGACGTAAGCACGATGGTGTTTTCCGTAATGATATTCCAGGGTTTCCCGGGAAATATGCGGTTCCAGGGCGTCCTGGGCATAGGGCAAATCAGGTAATTCATGTTTCATGAGATTACTCCTTTGTTCATGTTAAAAATCACAGGGTCGGTGAAAAGACACCGACCCTGGTTTCAGTTTATAATTCCTCGGCATGTTTTTCGAGATAGGTGGCCACACCTTCGGCATTTTCTTTCATGCCTTCCTGGCCTTCTTCCCAGCCGGCCGGACAGACTTCACCATGCTTCTGATTGAAGGCCAGCGCATCGATCATGCGTAGCATTTCATCGATGTTTCTTCCCAGCGGCAAATCGTTGATAACGGCATGACGTACAATGCCATCTTCATCAATCAGGAAAGAACCGCGTAAGGCTTTAGACCCGTCCACGCTAGTTTCATATTCACCGTCTTCTGTTTCTACGAAAGCCGGTTTTGAATCAACCAGAACATCATATTTGCGGGCAATGGATTTATCAATATCAGCAATCAACGGATAATTGATTTCACCGATACCGCCTTTATTCTCCGGTGTTTGACGCCAGGCCCAATGCGAATATTTGGAATCAACGGAACATCCCAATACTTGGACACCGCGTTTCTTGAATTCCTCAATCCGATGACTGAAGGCAATGATTTCAGTCGGACAGACGAATGTAAAGTCAAGAGGATAGAAAAATAATACGACTTTCTGTCCCTTATAATCCGATAATGAAATATCTTTGAATGAATTATCCGGCATGATCGCAGTTGCGGTAAAATCCGGAGCAGGTTTTGTTACTAACATTTTATCTCCTTTGGTTATTCTTTAAGTATTAGGTTGATGTATAATTTTCCCCAACCGTTTAACCGGCGCTGCAGGTCTTGCACACACCGGTAATATTCAATGTGAAGCGGGTTGGCAAATGGCCATATTCATCAGCAATCTGATGCGGCAAAGAATCATCCTGCCAATCGACATCATAAATCTTCAGGCAGGTCAAGCACTTGAAATGAGCATGGGGATTGGTTTTCCCATCATAACGAACGACAGATTCATCATGAATCGCCTTCACTCTTCCCTGTTGCACCAATTGATTCAAATTCCGGTAGACCGTTCCGAGACTGATATTGGGAATGCTCAGTCGAACCTGATCATACACCCAATCCGCCGTCGGATGAGTTACCGTTGATTGTACGATTTCTAATATTCTTTCCCGCTGATGGCTGTATCGCATTTTGACACCTACTTAACACTGGGAATATAGCCCTAAATAGAGTATAAAACAATAATAGTAATGATTACTATTATATTTTATTAATCCACTTTATGAAATATCCTGTCCGCAGTAATTTGGTGCATAAATTATACTCTTATTATCGATTACCATTTACACTCTATATTTATGAATTTATAATAGCAAATCCCTCGAGTTCAGTCACATGGATAAATTAGTGGTTAAAGTCACTAGCACCGCCGTATTAATAAACAATTCTGAGGCTTTCATTCCTGTAATGCCGATCGGGAGAACACATGTCTATGGAAAGACGAAACTGAAAAAATTCCCAACGTCGTAGGGGTTATATATTTTCAAGGCATTGCTCTGACCCATTACCTGCTTTACTCTACCTTGTCCGGGTTATTTTCGTACGCCTTGATAATATTTTTGACCAGTTCATGCCGAACCACGTCCGTTTCATTCAAATAAGTAAACCCGATACCATCAATATTTTTCAATACATTCATCACATCAATCAGTCCCGAATCTTTTCTCTGCGGTAAATCAATTTGGGTAATGTCCCCGGTGATAATTGCCCGTGAATTCACTCCCAGACGGGTTAAAAACATTTTCATTTGCATGATCGTGGCATTTTGTGCTTCATCCAAAATCAGAAAGGCATTATTCAGGGTCCGGCCCCGCATATAGGCCAGAGGAATAATTTCAATGATTTGTTTTTCCAGCAGTGGTTTCAACCGGGAACGGGGCATTAATTCATTTAAGGCGTCATATAACGGTGTCAGATAGGGGTCCACCTTTTCCCGCAGATCACCCGGCAGAAACCCCAGACTCTCCCCGGCTTCCACTGCCGGTCGGCACAATACGATTTGGTTCACTTCATGATTATCCAGAGCCGCCGTGGCAAAGGCCACTGCCAGGAAAGTTTTTCCCGTCCCGGCAGGACCGATCGAAAATACAATATCGTGTTTTTTTACACAATCCACATACATTTCCTGCCCCGGTGTTCGGGGCTGAATCGCACCTTTTTTACCATATATTATCGTACGTTCGGCTTGCGCCCGGGGAATTTGACCATTCTCATTACGTAACAGGGTGATTAATTGCCGGATATCTTTTGTCGTCAGACTGGACTTCCTGTTCAGGGTCTGGGACATGTCATGGAACAATTCTTCCACCAACAGTACATCGGGTTTTTCACCGGAAATTTTTACGACTTGGCCCCGCACCACCAGTTGCACCGGGATGTGTTTTTCAATCAGTTTGATATGGGCATCGCCGACTCCAAACAAACTGATCAAATCAATTCCTTTTAATTCGATTGTCTTTTTCATATTGTCCAATACGTGTAATTTATTGCCTTAAATTTACGCCATCTTAACCAAAGGATTCTCTTTGCGGCAAAACTTAATTCGTCCCTTTTTCCTCGGGATTGTTTTCGGTGGTCTGGTTCTGATTGCCATTACCGGCTGTTATACTAAGCCGGAAAAGCTATCAGCGGAGGCCAGGGAACAAAATATCGAATATTTGATTCAGGAAGGCCTTCATCTCTGGGAGCAGCGTTCAAATCCTGATATGGTACGAAAATCATGTCAATTCCTGGCCAGTGCCTATGAGGTCACCTCCCCGAATCTAAATTTAATCGAAATGCTCAGCCGGGCCTATTATTTTCAGGCACATTATCTTACCAATGATCCTGTTTTGCAGGACAGTCTCTATCTGCGCGGTGCCATGGTTGCCGAAGAAGGCCTATCCGCTTCACTCCGGGGTATGACCGGTTCCGACTCTCTGACGATTGAAGCATTGTTACCTTTTTTCACACAGGAACACATCCCGGTCCTGTATTGGTGGGCGGCTAATTTCGGCAGTTATTTGCTCACCAAACCGGTGGTACAGCGTCTGAAGAAAAGGGAAATATTTGAAAATATTCTCCATCAAATGCTCGTTTTAAATCCCAATTTCTACTTCGGGGGACCTTACCGGCTATTCGGTGTATTTTATACCCGAATACCTGGGGTTGAACTCGACCGGGCCGAATCGTATTTCAATCAGGCCATTGATGCTTATCCCGACTATTTCGCTACTAAAGTATTGAAGGCTCGGTATTATTATACCAAAACCGGCGATCGGGAGCAATTTCATGCCACTCTTACATCCGTTATTGAGGCTGATCCAACTTCCATTCCCGATGTAATGCCGGAAAATCTTTTGGAACAGAAACTGGCCCGTTCACTCCTGGAAAAAGAACATTTATTGTTCGAGTGACGTCATGTTTCCAGATATTGTATATTCACACCTGTTAAAAGAATTGATGGGAGGCAAATGATGAGAAAACCCTATTCTGTCAAAGACTTCATGACACGTTCATTAATTTCCTTTTCCCCGGAAACCAGTGTCTACGACGCCATGAAAATATTAATTGAGCATGGTATATCCGGCGGACCCGTTCTCGATGAGGAAGGAAATCTTGTAGGAATGCTGTCGGAAGTGGATTGTCATAAAACAATCCTGGATTCATCGTATAATAATTATCCCATTGAAACCGTGGGTGATGTCATGTCCACCGACCTGAAAACGGTGGATGCCAATATGAGCATTCATGCCCTGGCTGAGAAATTCCTACGAAATTCCTATCGTCGTTATCCCGTTCTGGAAAACGGAAACCTCATCGGTCAAATCAGCCGCCGGGACGTCCTCATTGCCATCCAGCGTCTGCGGGAAGATAATAACTTAACCTAATTTCATTCAGGCTTTTTAAGCTGAATCCCCAATTCGTCCAGCTGGTCCCAAGAAACCGGACTGGGGGAATCATCCATCAGAGAATAGGCCGATGTCGTCTTGGGGAATGCAATCACGTCCCGGATATTATCCGTCCCGGCCAATAACATCACCAGACGATCAAACCCAAAGGCAATGCCCCCGTGCGGTGGAGCACCAAAGGTCAGGGCATTTAACAAAAATCCAAATTTTTCCTGGGCCTCTTCTTTCCCGATTCCCAGCAGTTCAAATACCGTTTGCTGTATCATTTGGTCATGAATACGGATTGACCCTCCGGCAATTTCAAAACCGTTTAACACCAGATCGTATCCCCGCGATAGTACGTGGGCCGGGTCCGTCTTCAACTGTTGGGCTTCTGCAACTTTCGGTGCTGTAAAGGGATGATGCATGGCCATAAAGCGGTCGGTGTCCTCGTTCCATTCAAACATGGGGAAATCCGTTATCCAGACCGGAGCATACTTATCCGCCGGAATTAATTGATCCCGTTTTGCAATGGTCAGCCGTAAAGCCCCAAGAGCTTGATGAACAATACTCGGTTCATCCCCGATCATGAAAAGAATCTCTCCGCCGTTAAGGGATAATGATTCCGCCAGTTCCTGCTGTAATTCGGAAGAAAAGAATTTTGCAATTCCTCCGGAAAAGGCTCTCGCCTGATATTTCATCCAGGCCAGTCCGCCGGCGCCCAGTTTCTTAACTTCGTCTGTTAATCCATCAATGGTTTTACGGGAATATTGCTCGGCGTTTTCTACTATCAGACCCTTGACCATGGGACAAGAGGAAAAGGCCTTAAAATCGGAGCGGTCGGTAAACCGTTTCACATCCACCAATGGTAAATCGAAGCGTAAATCGGGCCGGTCGGTGCCATAACGATTCACGGCTGTTTCCCATGACATGACAGGAAAGGTTTCCGGCAGAGTAATCCCGGCAACCGTCAGAAATAATTCCCGCGTCAGGCTGGTACACAGTTCCATGATATCGTTCTCATCAATGAAAGACATTTCAATATCAATCTGTGTGAATTCCGGTTGGCGATCGGCGCGGAGGTCTTCATCCCGGAAGCATTTTACAATCTGGAAATAGCGATCGAAACCGGAAACCATGAGCAATTGCTTATAGGTCTGGGGTGATTGCGGTAAGGCATAAAACTTCCCGGGATGTATTCGACTGGGGACCAGATAGTCCCGTGCTCCCTCCGGCGTGGATTTCATGAGTACCGGCGTTTCAATCTCTATAAAGGCCTTTTCCGCCAGATAATTCCGAACGAATTGATAGGCCGCATGGCGTAGGTGTAAGTTTCGTTGCAACTCCTCGGTTCTTAATTCCAGGTAGCGATATTTCAGACGAAAATCTTCCGTGGCACTTTGCCGGTCATTAATCATAAATGGCAGAGGCGCCGTTTCATTCAATATTTCAAGGCCCTGAACCTGGACTTCGATATCACCCGTGGGCAATTCAGGATTGGCATTGTCCCGTAACCGGACCTGTCCCTGTATACTGATTACATCCTCGATGGAAAGTTTCTTGACTTGCTCAAAGTCACCGCTATAATGGTCTGTGTCAAAGACTAATTGTGTCTTTCCGTACCGGTCCCGCAGGTCAATGAATACGACCTGGCCATGTAATCGTACGGAATGAATCCAACCATTCAAGGCAACGGTTTTTCCTGCATCCGGTTGGCGTAATTCGCCGCAGGTATGACTGCGTTTAAACATCGTTTCTCCTTTTGTCCATGGAGTCCCACAAACCCCGTCCGTGGCTGATATAATAATCACCCACCCGTGTGTAATCTTTGGAGGATGATCCGCCAAAGAGTGATAATATTATTTGATGGAGATTCGGCATTCAACCATTCCGCCTGAGTGGGGAGGTATTTTGCGTAAATGGATAAATTCCGCCCGACAATTCGAGCGATAATTTAACAGAATTTCTATAAACCTATCGTTGTGCCACTTTCAGTCGGTTCATGGAGCGTAATAAGGCCGATCGTGCACGGTTAATATCGACACCTGTTTTTTTCTGGAGCCGTTGCTTGGCCCGTTCGGCAGCCAGCCGGGCTCGTTCTTTATCAATTTCAGTATGGCGCTCCGCCGATTCCACCAGTAACAATACTTTGTCGCCTGATATTTCGGCATATCCGCCTCCCGTGGCCAGGAATTCTTCTTCATTGCTATTGCGAATCAGCTTTATTTCACCAATCGACAAAGCGATAACGGCGGGAGCGTGATTGACCATTATACCGAAAGAACCATCCAGTCCGGGACAACGGACATAGGTCACGCTTCCTTCATCCAGGAAGCGGGTTGGCGTTACGATTTCTACTTGCAGATTACCCATTATCAGGCATTCATTTTCTTGGCCGCATCCACTGCTTCGTCAATGGTACCGACATAGGAAAAAGCATTTTCCGGTAATTCATCTACTTCGCCATTTAGAATCGCTTCGAAACCGGATATGGTATCTTCCAGCGATACGTACCGTCCCGGCGTACCAGTGAATTGTTCGGCCACAAAGAAGGGTTGCGACATAAATTTGGAAATACGCCGAGCTCGGGCTACGACCAGCTTATCATCATCTGACAGTTCATCCATACCCAGAATGGCAATGATATCCTGGAGATCCCGATATTTCTGTAACACACCCTGGATATTTCGGGCGACCTGGTAATGGCGCGTACCAATTACTCGTGGATCAAGAATACGGGAAGTGGATGACAGAGGATCAACAGCGGGATAAATACCCAGTTCGGCAATTTTCCTTTCCAGGACCGTTGTGGCGTCCAAATGGGCAAAGGCCGTTGCCGGTGCCGGGTCGGTCAAATCGTCTGCTGGTACATAGATGGCCTGAACCGACGTAATGGATCCCTTTTTAGTCGATGTAATCCGTTCCTGCAAATCTCCCATTTCCGTAGATAATGTGGGTTGATATCCCACCGCCGATGGCATGCGTCCCAACAGCGCTGAAACTTCCGATCCAGCCTGTGTAAACCGGAAAATATTATCGATAAAGAGTAGAACGTCTTTTCCTTCTTCATCCCGGAAATATTCCGCCATAGTCAATCCCGATAAACCGACCCGCAGCCGGGCTCCCGGCGGTTCATTCATTTGTCCGAAAACCATTGTGGTTTTATCGATGACGCCTGATTCGGTCATTTCCCGGTACAGATCATTCCCTTCCCGTGTCCGTTCTCCCACACCGGCGAATACAGAATACCCACCATGTTCGGTAGCAATATTGCGAATCAATTCCTGAATCAAAACTGTTTTCCCCACACCGGCACCACCAAACAATCCGGTTTTACCTCCCTTGGTGTAGGGTTCCATCAGATCGACCACTTTAATGCCTGTCACTAATACTTCCGTCGAAGTGGATAAATCTTCATGTCGGGGGGCAGGATGGTGAATAGGCGCATGATGCTTGAAAACATCATCGCCACCCATACCATCAATCGTATTCCCTAGGACATCAAACAGGCGACCCAGTGTTTCCGGTCCCACCGGAACTGTAATTGCACTCCCTGTATCGGTGACTTCTGTCCCCCGTGCCAGACCATCGGTGGAATCCATCGCCACGGTACGAACCAGAGAGTCTCCCAGATGCTGAGCGACTTCCAAAACTAAGGTATGATCATTAAAGGTTAATTCTAGAGCATTCATAATTCCGGGCAGTTGGCCAGCCGGGAATTCCACATCCACGACGGCTCCCATTACCTGTGACACTTTTCCAATTTTGGACATAATGTTCCCTATCGTTAGGTTAATGCTTCCGCGCCGCTTACAATTTCCAGCATCTCGGTGGTAATTGAAGCCTGGCGGGCTTTGTTGTACTGCAATTGTAGTGCTTTAATCATATCAGCCGCATTGCTGGTGGCATTTTCCATTGCTACCATCCGGGCGGCCTGCTCACTGGCATAGGATTCCAGCAAATATTGCCAGACCTGTACATTGACGTGCCGGGGAACAAGACTGACGACGATGTCGTCCCGTGACGGCTCATAAAGGCGCTCGCCGGCAGATGGAACCGGCTGATCCTCCTCATAACTGAGGGGAAGAAGTTTTTCAATGATGATTTCCTGGACGGCAACATTGACAAATTCATTATAAGCCACCAATATTTCATCCACCAGTCCCTGAGTAAAATGCGATATGATTCCCTGACTGATTTTGGTTGCCAGATTAAAATCTAGTTCTGACCAGAAATCGATATATTCGGCTGTAATCGTATAGCCCCGACGCCGGAAGAAATCACGACCTTTCTTCCCGATACATATCAAATCGACGTTTTCCTTACCCCGTTCATCAATGAGGGCCTGGGCCTGTTTGATGAGATTAGTATTGAATGACCCGGCCAGCCCCCGATCGGAGGTGATGACAACAACCGCTGTACGACGGACGGGTCGAATATCCAGTAAAGGAAGTAAACTGCGGTCAATATCGGGTAGTAGCGATAGGATCATGCCGTGGAGTTTCTTGGTGTAGGGCCGGGCCTGTTCCATCCGCTCCTGAGCTTTACGCATCTTGGCGGCCGCCACCATTTTCATGGCTTTGGTCACCTGCTGAATACTTTTGACGGATTTTATCCGATTGCGTATATCTTTCAGATTGGCCATTTATGCCACAAAACCCTTTTTGAATTCATCACTGGCCTTATTCAGGGCCTGAGATATTTCTTCCGTCATTTCCCCCCGGGTAGCCAAGTCATCCAGAACAGATTTATAGTTTGCTTCAAGGTAGGTCAGATACCCTTCTTCGTAATCTTTGATTTTTTCCAGTTCAATGGAATCCAGGTAACCGTTATTGGCGGCAAAGATGATGGCAATCTGTTTTTCCACCGGCATGGGTTGATATTGATCCTGTTTAAGAATTTCAACCATCCGGCGTCCACGGGTTAATTGCTGTTGTGTGTTTTTATCAAGATCGGAACCGAATTTGGCAAAGGCTTCCAGTTCGCGGAACTGAGCCAGATCCAGGCGTAACATACCGGCTGCTTTTTTCATGGCCTTGATCTGAGCGTTACCACCGACCCGGGATACGGAAATACCCACATCAATGGCCGGTCGCACACCGGCATTGAACAGGTTGTTTTCCAAGTAAATCTGACCGTCCGTAATGGAAATCACATTGGTGGGAATATAGGCCGACACATCCCCTTCCTGCGTCTCAATAATCGGTAGGGCCGTCAGAGAACCGCCACCCAGATCGTCCGATAATTTGGACGCCCGCTCCAGTAAGCGGCTGTGAAGATAGAAGACATCACCGGGATAGGCTTCGCGGCCCGGAGGACGACGTAATACTAGGGACATCTGACGGTAGGCCACTGCTTGTTTGGACAAATCATCATAAATGATGAGGGCGTGTTTCCCACTATCGCGGTAATACTCACCGAGGGCACAACCCGAATAGGGGGCGATATATTGCATCGGTGCCGGATCGGAAGCATTGGCGGCCACTACAGTGGTGTATTCCATGGCACCAGCCTGTTCTAGTTCGGTGACAACCCTGGCAACAGTCGAAGCTTTCTGTCCAATCGCTACATATATGCAAAATACGGGAGCATCCGTGTCATGGGTATATTTCTGGTTGATAATGGTATCAATGGCAATGGCCGTCTTTCCTGTCTGACGGTCACCAATGATCAATTCCCGTTGTCCGCGACCGATAGGGATCATACTGTCAACCGACTTCAGGCCGGTCTGGAGCGGTTCCGTTACCGGTTGCCGTTGCATCACACCCAATGCCTTGCGTTCAATAGGTAAACTTTCCTTGGTATCAATCGGACCTTTACCATCCAGAGGCTGTCCCAGAGGATTTACAACCCGGCTCAGCAAGGCATCACCGACTGGAATCTGCACCACCCGGCCGGTCCGTTTGGCAAGATCGCCTTCCTTGACCAGACGACTTTCACCGAACAGCACCAGTCCCACGTTATCCTCTTCCAGGTTCAGAGCCATTCCGAATACACCATTCGGTAATTCCACTAATTCTGAACTCAGGACATTTTCCAGACCGCTGACACGGGCTACCCCATCACCGACTTCAAGAACTTCTCCGACTTCCTCGACGTCGATCTGGATATCAAATTTTTCAATCTGTTGTTGTAATAAGCTGCGAATTTCTTCCGATTTTATATTCATACGATTATCAGAATCCTTATTATTCAATTATTGGACAGCAGAGATGTTTTGAGCAGTTGGATACGCCGGGCAATCGTACCATCTAAAAAAGTGTTTCCGACCCGAAATTTGATGCCTCCGATTAGAGACGGGTCCACAACGGTATTCCAGCGTAAAACCGTACTTGTTCTTTCTTCCAGTTCCCGGACAATAGCATTGATATCATCTTCATCCAACGGATGGGCGCAGAATACGGTCAGATCCTCTTCCCCCAATTCGGCCCGGAGTAAACGGTGGTACACCGTAACGACCGCCAGCACTTCGGATACGGATAAACGATTATCCATCATGAGCAGGAAAAATTCCAGTGTCACCGGATCAATAACATCACTCAGCGCCTGGCGGAAGAGTGAATCCTTCTGCGAAGGGGAAATGCGATGGGCCATGAAAATAGCCCGGATGTCAGCTTCCTTACGCAGCAGTTGGGCAATGGCTTTCAACGATTCATCCACTTCCCGTAAAATATCTCTATCACGTGCAACCTGAAAGAGGCTGCGGCCGTAATGCTTTATTTTCCGGCTAAGCTTCATGTTTTATCTGGACCTGCTTGAGCGCTTCATCGATCAAACGCTTGTTGTCATCCCGTGAAATGTTTTTTTCCAGCAGTTTTTCCGCAATCGCGATGGATATATCCACTGCTTCGGTTTTGATTTCTGACACGGCCCGGTCCTTTTCGGCCTGAATCCTGCCCTGGGCTTCGGCCACGATGGCATCCGCCTTATCCTTGGCCTTGTTCAGCATTTCATTTTTCATGCGTTCGGCCAGCGTCTTCCCTTCCAAAACAATTTCCTGTGCTTCGGATCGTGCCTTCGCCAGTATATCTTCTGATTTTTGCTGGATGGATTCCAGTTCCTGCCGGGCGGTTTCCGCGTCATCCAGTGATTTCCGGATAGCTTTTTCCCGCTCCTCCAACAGGGCAAGTAACGGCTTCCAGGCAAATTTTCCCAATAGGAACAGCAATACCAGGAAGGTCAGGATGGTCCAAATGAATAATCCCGGATCCGGTTGCACTAATGGATTCATACGTGATCTCCTATCTGAAAGATGGTCCTGAAGTGAACGACTTGATGGCCGCTCAATTCATCAGGACGGATTTATTTCATCAATACGATCAGAAGAACAAAGACTTCAGCCAGAATGGCCACCCCTTCGAGCAGGAAGAGCGGTAAGTTGACCGCACCGGTGATTTTGTCAGCAGCTTCCGGTTGACGGGCGATACTTTCAGCCGCAGCTGAAGCAAATTTTCCGATTCCCAGACCGGCTCCGATTACAATCAATCCCAGCCCAATGGCGGCTCCAAAATAATGTAAGAACTCCATGAACTATACCTCCGTATTCGTTATGATTTTTCAAAGTGAAGAAAATTATTAATGATGAACATTGATAGCCATTCCAATAAATACAGCCGACAGCATCGTAAACACATAGGCTTGCACTAAGATAACAATGATTTCCAGAGCCGATATTCCCACGGATAACGGCACCGACACCAGGACGCCCACACCGACACCGGCCAGAACGCTGTGAAATAAACCGCTGAAAATAAAGACAAAAGACAGAATGGCCAGCAGGGCAATATGCCCGCCTGTCATATTCGCCGCCAATCGCATGGTCAGGGCAAATGGTTTAACCAGTAAACCGATAATTTCAATGGGGATTAAAATAATATAAACCGGCCAGGCCAGACCGTGGGGGACAATATTTTTCCAATGCGTAATAAATCCGTGGGCCTTGGTTCCGGCAATTACTATACTGGTAAAGGTAATAATCGCCAGGGCAGCTGTAACATTATAATTCCCGGTAGCCGTCGTGCCACCATGTAACATGACGTTGATAAAATTATGACTTTCTTCCTGACCTATCTGAAAGATGAAGCGGTTGATGAGGCCCAGTACGTCAAAGAACGGAATCATGCCGATGGCATTGGCCGTCAGGATGAAGAAAAAGAACGTGAGAATCAAGGGCGCCCAGAATGGTGTGTATTTAGCGCCGATGTTAGGTTGCACCACCGTATCCTTGATGAATTGGACCACTGCTTCCAAGGCATTCATAAAGCCATGAGGAACGGGACGGTCCTGGCGCAGGTATTTGCGCACCGTCCATGTAACCAGTGTAAAAACCAGAACCGCTGTTATCCATAACATCAGCACATGCTTTGTCACGGAAAAATCGATTCCGAAAAGCGTAGGGAGGTGAAAAATTGGATGTTCGTGGGAGCTGTTGGATACGTGATGTAAGATGACTTCTCCGGCATCAAATCCACCAGCGTCAGGCCCGGTTCCGGCTGTACTCATATTAAATCGTTATTTCGTATTCTGAGATTCTTTGAGTAATTGATGTAAATATACCGCTTCAATAGCGTGCAATGAACTAAAAAAGCCCAGGAAACTAAGGACAAATTTCAGAGAGTTAAAAGGGGAAAAACCTAATATTATTATAAAAATGAAGGCATAAAAAACCAGCTTGAAACCAAAGGCTTTAATCATGAATCCGGTCAATGTTTCCGGGGCGGTCGTAAAGCGTTTTACCATCCGTCTTGTTGACCAGAGAGTCATAACAAGCGGCGGAATTAGACCGGCACTGAATTCCCATATTGCCGATGGGTAAAGCATGATCAGCCCGGTCCAGATCGTCATGCAAAAGATCAACAACTCGATTTGAAACGTCCGGATGAATTTAGTGGGACTTATATACCACTTTAACCAATTCATAAAACCCTACAATGATACCCAGTAATAATCCGGATATCAGGCCATAAGGTGCCCAGCCCAGGACCCGATCCAGTATGTATCCGATTCCGCCCAGAAGAAGAATCGCTCCCGTAAGTGTATAGGCTGCTCCGGCGGCCGGCCCGGCTTCCCGGACCATTTTCTGAAAATACTCCATTGACCGGGCGATGGAATATTTATGATCAGGCATCGCTAACCGGTGATGATTCACCGGCTGACTGCATGTCGCAGGCCCCGGCAAATGAGGCGCCTTCTTCAATTAACAGACGCGAACAGGTCAAATCTCCGTTCAGACTGGAATGTTGTCCCAGTTCCGCCCGGTTGGAGACGGTGATATTCCCTTCAATATGACCCCCGACGCGGATATCACTGGCGTTAATATTACCGGTAACTCTTCCGGTTCGTGCCACTCGTACTGGCCCCTGTGTGGAAACATCACCGAAGATGGAACCATAGATAATGATCCCGCCTTCAAGTTCCACATTCCCACGAATGACAACATCGGCGCCAATCATCGTGTGTACATTCTGAAAATCAATTTTACCCATGACGCTCCGAACTTAAGTCCGTTTCATAATATTGCGGAAAGAAAGTTAAGGGGTCCACCGGGACACCATCTTTCCAGATTTCAAAGTGGAGGTGGGGACCGGAAGATACGCCGGTGGATCCCACCAGCCCAATCACATCTCCCCGTTTTATGACATCGTTGGCCTGAACCAGATTCCGTTCATTATGGCCGTAATAGGTGAAATATCCGTCCCCGTGATATAAAATGATCATATTCCCCATATCATAGGTCCAACCGGCAAATACAACAAATCCAGAGGCGGAAGCCAAGATCGGTTCCTGAGCCTTGGCGGCAATGTCAATTCCGTAATGATTGTTGCGCCGATACAGGGAAGACCGGCTCATGTGCTGCGTAATGTATCCCTGGAGTGGTAATTGGGACGGAAAGTTTTCCAGAAATGAGATGGTTAATGTATCATCGGACGATACACTCCGGGGTGTTTCGGTTTCGTCCCGCGCCTCCAGTTCCATTTCCGGCCCCAGTGTTTTCCTGATCAGGATATCCAACTGTTGCATTCGGCGCAGATCACGCAACAGAGAGTACATTTCTATCCGTTCTTCCGCCAGAGAATTGTATTTCTGCTCTAGTTCATCATAGGACACAATCTTGGGAAAATAAATATATGTGACGGCAATTATACCTGTAACGAATAGAATTATGAACATCAATCCCAGCGTCAGCCATGATTTCCTGACTGTCAATTGACGGGTTTTATCCTCATTGTCAGGAATAACCAAGACCGTATAACGTTTAGCTTTCATTTTTCTGAAATGGATTGCAGTAATTCGACCAGGCGATCCAGGTCCTCTTCCGAATACCAGGAAATTTCAATCGTGCCCTGTCCCTTCCCCGATTTGACCTTTACTTTTGTTCCCAGGACATCCCGCAACTGGCTTTCCACAACTTGAAAGGCCGGATTGGGAGCGGATGATTTGCGCGGCGATTTTGGTTTTGTCGGACTTTTCCCGGCCGCCAATGCCTCTGTTTGACGGACACTCAGACCTTCCTGCCGGATCCGGCGCCAGAGGGACAATTGTTTCGCCGTCGTTTTTGCCATGAGCAGTGCCCGACCATGACCGGCAGAAATATCACCCTGTCGGAGACTCTTACGAATTTCCGATGGTAGATTCAAAAGCCGCAGAGCATTGGTAACCGTGACCCGCTTTTTCCCCACCGAGCGGGCAATATCCTGCTGCTTTAAACCGAAATTACTGTGGAGAAAAGCATAGCCTTCCGCTTCTTCAATCGGGTTCAGGTTTTCCCGCTGAATATTTTCCGCCAGTGACATTTCCATAAGATCGGCTTCGGAATTCACTTCCACAACATAACCGGGGATAGTTTTTAGCTTTGCCATCTGGGCCGCCCGCCAGCGGCGTTCCCCGGCAATGAGGAAAAATCCATCCTCACGCGCCTGAACGGTAATGGGTGTCAACACTCCTTTTTCCCTGATGGAAGCCGCCAATTCCTCCAACGCTTCCTCATTGAAATATTTACGCGGCTGATTGGGATTGGTGACAATCTTATCAATGGGAATTTTATAGACTCCCGGACTGGTACTGGTACTTAACTCATCCTGGGGTCGGATGAGGGCTTCAAGTCCACGTCCTAAACGATTACCCTTCACGACTTAATATCTCCTCCACTAAATCCAGATAATTTTTGGCGCCGGTAGAATTGGCATCATATAATAAGGCCGGTTTTCCAAAACTGGGGGCTTCTCCCAGTCTTACGTTGCGCTGGATTTTGGTTTGAAACAATTTATCCTCAAAATAACTGCGTACCTCTTCGGCCACTTCTTTACTGAGGTTCAGGCGGCTGTCATACATGGTCAATAGCACGCCGGTAATGGTCAACGACTGATTCAGATGGCGCTGGATCAGCCGAATCGTATTCAGCAATTGTCCCAGTCCCTCTAAGGCGTAGTATTCACACTGGATGGGAATGATGACTGAATCGGCGGCGGTCAGAGCATTGATGGTGAGTAACCCCAGCGACGGTGGACAATCGATAATGATATACTCATAGTCCGACCGAATGGTTTCCAGGGCATTTTTCAGCTGATACTCCCGGGCCAGGAGACTGACCAATTCAATTTCAGCTCCCACAAGATCATGTGTGGAAACAATTAAATCCAAAGTGTGAAACTGAGTATGGGTGATACAATCCTGGATTTTGTTTTCATTGATGAGTACATCGTAAATGGAATGATTTGATTCGTCAAATAAATCGGATACACCGGTGGTCGCATTGGCCTGAGGGTCCATATCGATTAACAGTGTTTTAACTTCCGTTACCGCCAGGCTGACGGCAATATTGACGGATGAAGTAGTTTTCCCAACTCCGCCCTTTTGATTTACGATCGCAATAATTTTTCCCATAATTCCGGCAATTTGAGATCAAGAAAAGTAGAAGGATAAATTACTCACCAGAGTGATTCCATTCTATCCCTTATTTCACTCCATTTGCGGTCGGCGGCAGAACCTGAGTCGGCAAGCACTGGATCATCACACCACCCAAGAGGACCAGCACGGCTCCTGCGATCATCACTCCGGTCAGTCGTTCATCCAGGAAGAACCAGCCTACCACCGTAGCAATCACCGGTGGAAATAGGGCAACATAAGATGTTTGTGTCATGGTCAGATGTTGAAATAACCAGAAATAGATCAACCACGTCAGTACACTGCCGAACAGCGTCAGGTAAACCAGTGCGGCAATATTCTGATCCGACCAGATAATGGTAGTATGATCTTCCAGGAAAAAGGAAATAGTCAACAACACCACGCCGGCCAGACTCTGACCCACCGTATTCAATTGCAGCGTAGTAACGGAGGTATGATATTTCTTCAGATAAACATTGGAGTAGGCCGCCACAAATACCGCAACGGTCACGCCCACCAGTCCCAGAATCACATTTTTACCTCCCAAGCTCTGTCCGTTCAGGATAATAAGGCTCACACCAGTAATCCCAATCAACATACTGATGAATTTCGGCATAGTCATTTTATCATCCGGGAGCATCCACTGGGAAAAAGGCTAACCGCCACCGGGAAACCGGCCCAGACCAGCGATGTCACATTGGAATACACGTACTGGACAGCCCAGTAGGACAGGGAATAGCTCACGACAAAATTCAATAATCCGAACTGAATATAGAGGATGACGGCCCGGCGGTTCAGAGGCAGCCGTTCCCGCCGTATCAGCAGGATGGTGATCAGGATGATTCCGGCCAGAAAAAACCGGATACCAGCACCGAACAGCGGCGGTGTCCCGTAATTGAGGCTGATCTTCATGGCAAACCACGTTGTTCCCCAAACGAGACACAGGGTAATGTAATTGATAATGACTCGCGTTGACATAAATAAAAAACGCCCTTTATTCGAAAAAAGGGCGTTTCAGGGAATAATCGTTATATGTATTTATTTCTGATCCTGGGAATTGTGCAACTGTACCACAATGGGACTGGCAACGTAGATACTGGAATAAGTACCGACGACCACACCGATGATCATGGCAAAGGCGAAATTATGAATGACTTCCCCACCGAAAATCCACAGGACGAACACGACAAAGAAAGTCGTCAGGGACGTTATCACCGTACGGCTCAATGATTCATTGATACTCATATTGACCACATCTTCATATTTATCCCGTTTATGGGATTTCAAATTTTCCCGGATGCGATCAAATATAACAATGGTATCATTCAGGGAATAACCCACAATCGTTAAAAAGGCCGCAATGACAGACAATGATATTTCCAGATTCAGCATGGAAAATATCCCCAGCGTAATTGTAACATCGTGGGTCAGGGCGGCAATGGCTCCCAGTGCAAATTTGAATTGGAAACGAATGGAAATATAGACCAGAATCAGCACCAGTGCTGTAAGAATGGCTTGCACGGCATCGGCTCCCAGTTCGGCACCGATTTTCGGGCCCACTTTCTCGATGGACAGGAGAAATATGGTTTTATCGTCCGGGACTTTGTCCGGGAAGGACCGGTAGAGATGGTCCACGATTCCCTGTGCGAAATCTTCATGTGTTTCATCGATAACGGGCAAGCGAGCCGATACGGTTTCCAGCCCTCCGAAATGCTTGATTTCCTGATTACTGAAATCATAGGTTTTTCCGTCGATAACAACATGGGATAAGGCGTTACGAACAGCCTCAATATCGACTTCTTCTTGAAACTGTACCGCCACGATCGTTCCACCGGTGAATTCAATACTGCGTTTCGGACCGCCCTGCATTACCAGGGAAATCAGTCCTGCCAGAATCAATACTCCCGAAATCAGATATCCGATCCGGGTTTGCCCCATGAAATTGATCGAAGTTTCTTTAATTAATTTCATATACTTAACCTCTGGAGACCTTTGCGTTGAACAAAGGAATTAAAAATTGTGCGGGTCACGAAAATGGCTGTGAACATGCTGATGAGAATTCCCCAAAACAGGACGGTGGCAAATCCACGGATAGGTCCTGTTCCGTACTGATAGAGAACCAGGGCAGCGATCACGGTAGTAATATTGGCGTCTACAATCGTTGTTATCGCCCGGTCATAACCGGCTTCAATGGCGGCTCGGGGCGTTTTCCCTTTTCGCGCTTCCTCCCGTATACGTTCAAAGATGATCACATTGGCATCAATCGACATACCCACCGTTAATATTAATCCGGCAATACCCGGCAGGGTCAGGGTGGCATCCAGAGAGGCCAGGATGGCCAGCACCAGGATCAAATTCCACACCAGGGCAAAATCGGCGATTGCGCCGGACCATTTATAATAAATGATCATGAATACCAATACCAGAGCCAGACCCACCAGGACCGATATGGTTCCCTTGCGGACCGAATCCGACCCCAGGGAACTACCGACAATACGTTCTTCAATAATCTTAACAGGAGCTGGCAAAGCACCGGCCCGCAGGACGATGGCAATATCCTTGGCTTCGTCCATATTGGCGAATCCTTCAATCTGGGTCCCGCCGCGACTGATTTTTTCTCTGATCTGTGGTGCCATGTGGACTTTATTATCCAGTACAATGGCGACCCGACGACCCACGTTGGAACCGGTGATCCGGGCCCATTGTTTGGCCCCTTCCGTATTCATATCCAGTAAGACCACTGACTGACCAGAAGCACCACCGCCTTGTCCGCCAATCGTGGCGCGGGCTTCTTCAATGACTCCTCCGGTAAGTTCCGGCTCTTTTTCCAGATAATACATCCGGTAAATCTTTTCTTCATTGCCCTCCAGATCGGTAACACTGATCGGTTCATTACTGAAAAGAAATTTCCCTTCACTGGCGTCCATTTTGCTCATGACTTCTTCCATGGCCAGGATTTTTTTCACGGCATATAAATTCCGCTCCGGCACACCAATATCATTTTGCAGGCTGCGCAACAGAGATGAAAACGGTCGTTCCTCAAACAAACGGTCATCTACAACAACCGAGCTGTCGGAATCTCCTGCCAGGGTCGTCGCTTCTTCCGCTTCGCCGAATAATTCACTGACAGAAACCGTTTTATCATCAGCAACCTGGGCCGATTCCGAACCATCGGCAGTCGTATCCGCAGCGGTCTTAGCGGCTGCAATATCATCCAGAGCATCACTACCCTTGAGTACGTTGTCAATACGGATCAGAATATCATTAGTCAGATCAGTGGATTTTACAATATAAAATTCCAGCAAGGCTGTGGATTGCAGCAACGCACGGGCCCGTTCGGGATCTTCAATACCGGCTAGCTCAACGATGATTCTCTGCCGACCCTGTTTCTGGATCGTAGGCTCACTGACACCGAATTGATCCACCCGATTCTGTAAAATTTCCAGTACCCGGTCGATGGCATCGTTGGCCTCTTCCTCCAGTCCGGAAATAATGTCTTCATCCGTGGCGCCATATTCGTTGAAATAACGTCTCAGTTTCAGATTATGTTTCACGGCGGCTTCTTGGAGCAGAACGAAGTAATCCGCTTCCGGCGTATTTAACTGGGCTTTGACTTCGTCCAGCGCCCGTTCAAACCGGGCGTCTTTGTTCTGGGCCAGATTATAGACCAGCGTGGGAATGTCCGCCTCCAGAACGATATACATACCGCCCTGTAAGTCCAGACCCTGTTTAATCGTTTTGGTTTCCAGGGCATATAAAGTACCAGCTTGCCGCATCGCCTCTTTTTCATCTTCGGAAAGATTATTATAACGAACGGTTGGCCACAGGGCCCATAATGCCCAGGCTAATACGACACCAATGACGAAATAGCGTGGAGTTAATTTATTATTCATATGTGTGTTTTATTGTGAGGATTCCTGTAAAAAAAAGCGCGGGAATTTACGTCGGGCTCTAGGGGATACAAACGACTAATATCCTTTGTGCACCGTCAGAAATATATCCATCTTTTCCGCACCGATGACATTACGAAATTATTCCATGCCGTTTTCCTACTTTCACAAAGGCAGCTTGGGCCCGATCCAGATCATCGCGGGTATGGGCCGCTGAAATCTGCACCCGGATCCGGGCTTCACCCTTGGGAACCACCGGAAAGAAAAATCCGATGACATAAATGCCTTCCTGTAATAAATCGGCAGCCATTTTCTGTGCCAGATTCGCCTCATACAACATGATGGGTACGATGGGATGTAACCCCGGTTTGATATCAAAACCGGCGGCCGTCATCTGCTCCCGGAAATATTGGGTGTTTTCTTCCAGCCGGTCTCGAAGCTGGGTTGTTTCACTCAACATGGCGAATACCTCCAATCCGGCGGCGACAATGGCAGGAGCAACGGTATTTGAAAACAGGTAGGGACGGGATCGCTGCCGCAATAAATCAATGATAGGCTTTCTGCCAGTCGTAAAGCCACCGGAAGCACCACCCAGAGCCTTCCCCAGCGTGGACGTAAAAACATCTATACGGTCCATGACGTTATGAAATTCCGCCGAACCACGGCCGGTTTTCCCCACGAATCCCGTAGCATGGGAATCATCCACCATGACAAGCGCGTCATAGGTTTCCGCCAAGGCAACAATTTCGTTCAATTTGGCGATGTCCCCGTCCATACTGAAAACACCATCGGTGGCTATCAGACGAATCCGGGCCTCGCGGGCGGCTTTCAATTGCGCTTCCAGATCGGCCATATCGGCGTGACGATAACGAAAACGCCGCGCCTTGCACAATCGGATTCCGTCAATAATAGAGGCATGATTCAGGGCGTCACTAATGACGGCATCTTCCGTCGTTAACAAGGTCTCAAACAATCCTCCGTTGGCATCAAAGCAAGAGGTGTAAAGGATGGCATCATCGGTGCCAAAAAACTGGGCGATGGCTGCTTCCAGCTTCTTGTGCAAATCCTGTGTTCCGCAAATAAACCGGACCGACGCCATGCCGAACCCATGATCATCCAGGGCCATCTTGGCAGCCTGAATCACGCGGAGATGATTTGCCAGCCCCAAGTAATTATTAGCACAAAAGTTCAGAACCTCTCCCCCTTCAACGGTTTTGATTGTCACCTGCTGGGGCGTCACAATCGTTCGTTCCCGTTTATATAATCCTTCTTTTTCTATGTCTTTCAGAAGGTGGAAATAAATTTCTGCTGGTTTCATACCGGCTCCCTTGTTACCATTCTAAAATCACTTTTCCGCATTGTCCCTCTGCCATCACTGAGAATCCTTCCTGGAATTCCGCAACGGGGAAGCGATGGGTAACGACGGATGAAATATCCAGGCCGCTACGCAGCATCTGGGTCATCTTATACCATGTTTCAAACATTTCCCGGCCGTAGATACCCTTGATGTGCAACCCCTTGAAAATAACCTCATCCCAGTTGATCCTCGTATCCTGCGGCAACAGTCCCAACAAAGCAATGCGTCCCCCATGATACATATTCGTAATCATATTACGAAAGGCCGTGGGATTACCGGACATTTCCAATCCAATATCGAAGCCGTTTGACATTCCCAGGGAAGGAAAACAATCGGAAATTTTTTCCCGGCCCACATTGATCACCCGCGAAGCACCCATGTCATCGGCCAGCGCCAAACGGTAATCATTGATATCCGTGATAACGACGTGACGGGCACCCACAAATCGACAGACTGCCACGGCCATGATGCCAATGGGACCGGCGCCGGTTATCAAGACGTCCTCACCCACCATTTCAAAGGACAAGGCTGAGTGAGTTGCATTGCCGAAAGGATCAAAGAAGGATGCAATCTCTGAAGGAACATCAGGGTGGACCGGCCATACATTGCGTTCCGGTAGCGAAAGCAATTCGGCAAAGGCCCCGTCTCGGTTAACCCCGATGCCTACTGTCCGGTGACATAAATGACGCTTCCCGGCCCGGCAATTCCGGCAGTAACCGCAGGTAATATGTCCTTCACCGGAGACCCGATCTCCGATCTTAAAATGGGTGACGCCGGGACCTATGGCCACAACCTCACCCACGAATTCATGACCGATGATCATGGGGGTGCGAATCGTACGCTGGGCCCAGTCATCCCAGAGATAAATATGTAGATCGGTGCCGCAGATCGCCGTTTTGCTGATCCGAATTAATACATCATTGGTTCCCATGTTCGGCTCGGGTACATTTTCCATGATCAGCCCCCGGCCCGGTTCTTTTTTTACAAGCGCTTTCATCCTGCCCTTTACCTTGTGATAAATCGGTGTAAAAATACGAAGAATTTTTCTCCGACGCGATGCAGGGATGCTTTTATTTCACCGCCGAGAATGTTCCCCGGCTGTCAGGGAGAAATTGCAAGGATGCGGAGTGTTGAGAAGTACGCAATATTTAGGACAAAGATTCGATCCTGTGTATATTTATCTGTTCCCAATTCTGAAAACATGATACTATTCAACCAGACTCATTCAACTATCAGCGAATTTCCCCGGCCAGGGCGGAATCGCTGCCTGGTTTCCCGCGTTTCTTCATCACGATCTAATTCACGGATACTTGCTCATGAAACACGTATGGAATAATATACGACGGAAATTTTTCACCGGCTTTTTTGTTGTAGCTCCCATCGTTGCCACCCTCTATATCCTGAAAATCATGTTTACCTTCCTGGATCGCTTTACGGCGCCGCTATTACGACAATTCGGAGTAGAGATTCCGGGACTTGGCATTCTGCTCACACTCGTCATTCTATGGCTGTTGGGAATCCTGGTCACCAATGTTTTGGGCCGGACGCTGCTCAACTTGGGGGAACGCATTCTATCCACGATTCCACTCGTCAATACCATTTACAATACGGTCAAGCAGCTTACCCAGGCTTTTTCCGGCTCATCTGATCGATCTTTTCGGAGCGTAGTCTATGTCGAATATCCCCGCCGCGATCTCTGGACACTGGCTTTTGTGACCGGAGAATCGAAAAACGAAGCCGGGGTGGAATATTACCAGTTATTTGTCCCCACAACACCCAATCCCACCTCCGGCGTTTTCGTGCTGGTGCCGAAATCCGATACCATTAAAGCCCAAATGTCGGTGGAAATCGGTTTGAAAACCATTATTTCCGGCGGTATGCTGGCACCCAAGGTGCATCAGGCCGGTATGATCGGGAAAGGCAGGAAAACGTCATGAGCGGTATTCGTTACATTGATGGAATCCGCCTGCAGCGGTCCTTATCAGCCGGGATTCAACGTGTAATCTCCCGTCAGGATTATTTGAATAAAATTAATGTCTTTCCGGTGCCGGATAGCGATACTGGCACTAACCTGGCTTTTACACTATCCATGATTGAAGATGAAATAAATGGAAAAATCCATTCCGATATACATATTATGGGTGCCTCCATCGCAGATGCGGCGCTGGACAATGCCCGGGGCAATTCCGGAGCCATCCTGGCACAATTCCTGGTAGGCTTTGCCGAAGGATTGGCTGACCTGCACAAAATTACATCCCGCGAATTCGCCCACGCCGCCCAGATGGCAAAACATTATGCCTACGAAGCATTGCTGGTCCCTCAGGAAGGCACCATCCTCACCGTCATCAGCGACTGGGCAGCCTGTATTCAATCCAAGGCACATAAGGTCCGGGATTTTAGAAAATTGCTGGCCCAGGCTCTGGATACCGCCCGACAATCATTGGCTGACACCCCACAGAAGCTGGCCGTCCTGGCCAAAGCCAATGTGGTGGACGCCGGAGCCCAGGGTTTCGTGGACTTTTTGGAAGGTATTCAGGATTACATCGAACGGGGCGAATTGACTTTCGCCCGTTTCAATGCCGCTGCTACACCCGACGTCCCTGCGGCAAATTCGGATTACACCGATACTTACCGTTTCTGCACGGAATGTCTGGTAAAAAATGATCCGGTGGACAGAATCGGTTTAAAAGAAGCCTTACAGGGCCAGGGGGACAGCATCGTCATTGCCGGAACAAAATCCAAGGCCCGGATCCATATCCATACTGACGAACCCAAAACAGTCATCGAAATATGTCGTCGGTTCGGCGACGTTACCGGTGAAAAAGCCGACGATATGTGGCGGCAGCAGGCCGATGCCCAGCGCACACAACGCCCCTTTGTCGTGGTGGTAGATTCCGGCTGTGATCTCAGTGAGGAGGACATGGAAACACACAATATTCACATGGTCCCGGTCCGCTTGAACTTCGGGGATCGGCACTATGTGGACAAAGTTACCATGTCAGTAGATGAGTTCTGGGACGAAATGGCACAAAACCCCATCCACCCCCAAACGTCCCAGCCGACACCCGGTGATTTCCGCCGGCAATATCAATTCCTTGCCAGCCATTATGAAGCAGCCATTTCGATACATTTACCGGCGGCGTTAAGCGGTACCTATCAGTCGGCGTGGACCGCGACCCGTGCCGTGAACAATTTCCCCACCCGCGTTATCGATTCCTATTCCGGTTCCATTGGACTGGGCTTGATTGCCATCCGGGCTTCGGAAGGTATCGAGGCCGGTATGAGTTTTGACAGCGTGGTCCGTCTGATCGACCAGGCCATTGCCAACACCACTATCTATATCGGACTGGAAAACCTGAACAATGTAGTGAAAGGCGGGCGGGTTTCTCCGTCTAAAAAACGCATCGCCAACCTTTTCCGGATCAATCCCGTTCTAACCTTCAGCGCGAAAGGCGTCCACAACATCGGTGTCACGTTCGGGAAAAAAGACAAAGTGGGAAAATTGATTCGCTTTGTGAGAAAACGGCTCCCGGAAAAAACCCCCTATCGCGTTGGAATTTCTCACGCCCTGAATCCCACCGGTTTAGAACGGGCTGTGAATTACTTTACGCCCCTGGTGGGTGAAAACAATATTTTTACCTCTGAAATCGGCCCGGCGCTGGGCGTTCATTCCGGCCCCGGTGGGCTGGTTATTGCCATCCAAACCCTGGAGGATTCCTTGAATGAATAATTCCTATCTTTTTCTCACCGGTCTCTTGTTTCTCAGTTATGTCATCGGGTCCACGCCCACGTCGATCATCATGGGAAAACTGGTCCGGGGCATTGACATCCGCGACCACGGTAGCGGCAATGCCGGAGGGACAAACGTTTTCCGAGTTCTGGGCTGGAAACCGGCCTTGGTGGTGGTCATCGTGGATGTTTTCAAGGGCTGGCTCCCGGCGGCTGTTCTAGCTCGCATATGGCTGGAATTGACACCCATACCCGATCTGGGTGTATTGCAGATTCTCTGCGGGTTTGCCGCCGTACTGGGACATACCTATACGATTTTTGCCGGATTCAAGGGTGGCAAAGGGGTTGGTACGCTGGCGGGAATTCTCATAGCCCTGTTTCCCATCGCTTTCCCCCTCTGCCTGGTGGTGTTCATCGTCACACTCATTTTGACAGGGTATGTGTCCCTGAGTTCAAT
>JBHHUC010000119.1:0-3084 GCA_046861395.1 Fidelibacterota bacterium | reverse complement strand
TAAAGATCAATGCTTACGTCACCCGCTGTTGCAATGGAATAGGCCACGCGCGTCACCGGGTTGAACGGATTGGGGTAATTCTGGGAAAGCGTAAAGGCCGTTGGTACCGTCGCTTCCTCGCCGACACCCACTACCGGATCATAGGCATGTCCTACATAGACACGCTGTTTGTAGTCTTCAAAATTTGTTCCGCCGACCGTATTGACACCGAAATCAGCCATCTGAAAGAGGAAATAGGCATCTGATTCCGAAGCATAGGGCGCAAAATGGGGGCTCATGTCATAATTCTGTGTTGTAATGGTGGAAGGCGTATTAGTCACATTGCCCAGATCCACAAAGGTGGCACCACCGTCAGTTGATTTGGCCAGGAATATATCCAGATCGGTGTAGGTGCCCCCAGCCGTATCACTCACGGCTGATGTGACAGCCCAGATTACACTTCCATCCGGTGACATGGCCATATCAGGATAAATATACTGCCAGCCGCTGAATTCACCATAGGTATAGGTGCCGTTCCAGGACACTTCCATATCACGCACCAGAGATGCCGTCCAGGTGGTTTGATCTTCCGGTGTGGGGTTATAGAAATGATACTGACCACAGCCCGGAATGGAAACCCACACGGAACTATCACTGGCTACAGCAACCACATTGGCAAGGATATGCAACCCGCCGGCATCATCGACTTTCACGTCATAATCATAAGCGGTAAACGCTTCTGAAACAACCGTCCATAAGGTGTCGCCATTTCCGGTGATTTCATACAGGGAATCGCCCAGGAACCCGGCATCAGTCATGAGCTGGTCCAGTACCGAATCAGGCATGGCTGTATAAGCACTGCCCATATAACCACCGGTCTCGGTCCAAGTCGCTCCATAATCTTCTGTTTTCTTGTAGAAAAAGGTATGATGATTGATGCTGCCGCCGGAATTATAATCATTCCAGTAACTGGAAGTGACCAAATAGCCGACACCGGCATCATTAATATGAAATTCAGGTGTTCCGGTGTAACCGGACGTAAATCCATCATTGATTTCGTCCAGAATGAGGACGGGAGCAGCCATCCCCAGATACCCGAACAAGTAATAGTCGTTACGGAGTAGCCAATGATTATCCGGACCTAATCCTTCGCCATAGATAGCTAAAAAAGTCGGACTACCGGTGAACTGGTTATCCACCATTTGCGCCTGTCCCACCCACAGATCCGGGGGATCGCACGGCAGCGTGGCACAACCGGTGTTCAGGTCATAAACCGGGCTGACATAAGAGCCACCCAGCCAACCGAATTCATCATAGGTATACATGGCCCGGCCGTTGTTCGTGCCGCCGCCGGAACCACCGGTATATTCATTCCAGACCGGTGTGGGATAACTTCCAGCCGATCCAACGGCACTGGGATAACGCGCTTTCGGAGTACCGCCATCGTCCGGTTCGGCGCCACCGGGATACAAGGAATTCAGCGCCACACCAACTTCCCAGGTAACTCCATCGGAAGATTGAGCCGCCCCCAACTGTCCCGAGGTCCCATCAATACCGGCCCATTGACGGTAAACCGCCAGAAATCCGGTTCCGGGAACCCATACCAGCGGGTTGGTGGTATTGCTATACATTCCATATCCGTTTTTGGAAGAATCAATAAGGACCGATGAAAATGAAAAATCTCTGCTGTTGTGAACAGCGATCGGTTGTGAATTGCTGTCATCAATCTGGCTGACTTCCGGTTCATCAACAATAAAACGGTGTGCCTTTTTAGCATTGACTGCTTGCGGTTTTTTATGAATTTCCGCGGTTAATAAACCGATCCCAAGGATGATGACGAATAGTAGCAATTTCTTCATGCGATTATCTCCTAATGCGTATTCAAGCGATTTGGTAAAATTCTTGGATGAAAAAGTAATTCCGACGCGGGGTTAAGTCAAGCAAACATACGAGTAAATTGGAACTCAGAATTGGAAATTGAGTCCGAATTGGTGAGTAGGTTCAATGGTGGCATTCCCCACAAAGGCATAATCCACCGTCAGGGCCCAGCCGCCCAGGTCCACCGTCACTCCGGCCCCGGCGCTCATCCCCATCGTATCATGGTTCAAATGTGTCCCCCACCGGATAAAGGCAAACTCCCGATAACTGTATTCCAGTCCCATACTCCCATACATTACATAATCGATCGGATTGATCCCGTCCAAGGCCACACTTAACCGGTGAACATCGCTCTTTACAAAAACACTCTCCTTACCCACCAGATCATTGGCAATCCCAATCCGGAAGGATAGCGGCAAGGGAAATGATTCCGTCACCTTCAATAATTGTCCGTCCGGATCAATCGTATCCGGTACTACCTCCGTCAAGCCTTCACCATGATACTGGACCTCAGGACCAAAATTCGTTACACTCATCCCTAAAATGAAGCCATATAAACCTGTATCAAAATTGGACCCAATATCCACCGCCACACCACGGGTTCGAACCGTGTATATTGTATTATGGATCACATTCAGGGTTATTCCCAGTTTCAATCGGTCCGTCATACGACGGGCATAGGTCGTCCGAAACGAAAACGATCGCATGGAAAACTTCTCACCCGTCCCATCGGCATATGCCTCCGTTGTTACATCCATCGGGCCCGAATCCAGGTAAAATAAATGAAATCCGAGAAAGTTCGATCCACTTAAACGCGTCCCAAACGATATCACATTATGCGTAATCCCCGCTAAATAGTTGGTCCGGGATACATATAACTCCATCCCGTTTACATACCCCACTCCTGCCGGATTATACGGCACGGATGATACGCCTGTCCCAAACGCCACATACGCACCTCCCATCCCGATGGCTCGTGTGCCCGTCTCCAGCTTCAACCAGTTCTCACTGGCCGTACCCACCTTCGTGACCACCGACGGAATCGGTCGGTACTGACCCATCAACATACTCATTAACACGATCGCTATGATTCTTCCCTGTCTCATCGTACCACCGCAAACTTTCCTACATGTTTCTTGTCACCGCTCTCCACAACATATATATATAATCCCGGCGCAACCTCCTGGTTGTTCTCCGTCCGTAAATCCCACCACGCATTGCCGTCAT
>JBHHUC010000002.1:0-103761 GCA_046861395.1 Fidelibacterota bacterium | reverse complement strand
ACTAATTCCAACCAAAACGTTCTGGATCTGGGTTCAGCCGGGACCGGCGGTGGGCAATTTTCTTCCCCGCGATGTCCAACTGAGTTTTATTGCCCAGGAATTGCTGAAATTCACGTTCATATTGCAATGTACTTTGAATAACACGATATTCTATCATCTTGGAAAGACGCATCGTTTCCGTATCATCCCTGATATTCTCTTTCAGACTTGTGAGAAAATCCTGTTCATTGCTCCAGGTACGGTTGCCATAGAATAATTCCCATTTTCCCGTATAAGGAAGATTTCCGGAATATTTGGCACTGACCAGATCCATACCATCAGCCAGGTTTACGCCACCGGATGGGAATGTGAGAGCTTTTTCCAGCCGAAGCCACCGCACACTCAACAGTCCGGACGGAAAGGTGATGTCACTGAACAATGTGTTAAACAATGAGGTGGTGATTGTGCGTCCGGCATAGGCCCGGTTCATACCCGTATATCTTCCCCCCACTCCGACAATCCCTTTTTTCACCGTTCCCGAGGCGCTAAAATCGGCGTCATTTTTGAATGTTATGCCCATTCCCTGTTTGACTTGGAGGGAGTTTTCCATGATATGTCGCGATTCCAAGTTCAAAACACCACCTGTATTCCCACCACCGAACAGGGTCGTGTTGCCGCCCTTGATGACCTGGATTTCCGCCAGGCTGTTAATATCCACCATGGAGAGATCTGCAATCCCGGTGTTGGCCTGATTGATTTTAACCCCGTCAAGATAAACCGCCACATCCTCAGGATTGCTGCCTCGGATGGTGATGGTTTGTTTCCCGTTATTGGTATAATCGATATTGACACTGGTAATCCTTCGCAACGCACTGCCCACCTCACGGGCGCCCTGGATTTCCATGTCTTCGATCGCGATGAGATCCACATCGGCCGATACATCGGCCTTGTAGAGGGGACGAGTGCCGGTGACCTCAATGACCTGTCCCTCAATCACAGTGGGGACCAGTATAATTGTCAGACTGGGTTCTGCGTGGGAAACAGTCAGTGTAATGGGATGAAATGCAATATGGGAAACCTGGAGGTGAACCGGTAACGATTTATGGACGACCAGCGTGAACTGTCCTGCTTCATCGGTGGCTGTACCCAGGGATGTTCCAATGACCTGTATATTGACACCGGGAACCGGCTTTTGGGTCGTGGAATCCAGGACCATGCCCGAGATGGTGATGGAAAAGGCACCCTGAAAAAGCAGTAAAGCTGCGAGAAGAGTTTTCATGGTGACTCAGCTTACAGAGTCCGGGAAAAGAAGGGCAAGGAAAAAAGGGTTAGGGAGAAATGCCCATTCCGTGATTATAAACCAGCACGCCACCCAGTTGTCCGGTGAATAAAATAAAAACGACCAGCGCAATCAACAGAATCAAGATGACCCACTTAAAACCAGAGTCCATGGTCATACGGTTCATGCCAAAGATCCAGATGATAAAAGTGGCAATACCACCCCAGATGGCCAGATTGGCAAATAATTCATGACGGCCGAGAAGGGCCAGGACATCCTGCGTCAGGTCAGGTTCCTGCAGAACGGCCGCTTTTTCGCCGCTGATGCCGGCAAAAAACGCTGATAGTATGGAAAGTCCCAGCAGGTATTGGCTGAAGGTGTGCAATTCTTTGCGGTGGGTAAAAATCCAGGCCAGATAAAAACCGCAGGATGTGATCATTAATGCAATGGGGAAGTGGACGAGATATGGATGCCAGTGGATATTCATGTCTTTCTGATGCCTTTGAAGGGGCGAAATTAGCAGGAGTATCATTAATAATGAAGCTGGATTTTTTGAAACTGTCAGGAATTTGGGTAGCACAGATTACATTATTGCCAGGAAGAAACATGGATGATAGTAAAATACAAGAAAGTCAATTCATATCTGATTGCTGAATATCAATATGTGATTTACTATTTTGGCGATCATAAATGGACGTTCATAATTCGATATTGGATATTCATTTCCTGCACGATTTGATCGCGAAGCGTTTCAATCCTCTGCATTTTTCCTTGCTTAATCAATATATATATATAACTTAAATTCACACTGTATTTTGGAGGATACATCATGACAAAACGATGGGATGTAAGAAAAAGGACTTTTTACAGGACAAGCCTTAAGCTGTCATTTGTACTAGTATTTCTAATCGGATGTGATGACAGCCGAAATAATGATGATAATCCCTACCGCCAGGAGCCAATCCCGTGGCCGTCTCTGGCCGACAGTCCCTGGCCTATTTTTCAACATGATGCACAAGGTACGGGGAGAAGTCAATATGAAGGACCAAAGGTGGGTCAATTATTTTTTATATATGAGGATTCATTTTGGTTGAATTCATCCCCAGTCATTGGAGAAAATAATGTTAAATATTTAGCATCGAGTGCTGATACATGTTACTTATATGCACTTGATGATTCAGGTGATGTGTTATGGAAATGTTATTTAAATAGTATAAACAATTATTACAGCGAAATCGTGGCAACACCAACTATTGGTTCTAATGGTCTAATCTATATACCGTCCGCAAAGATTGGTGACGAAAGACTACATGCTATCAGCACAGATGGAGAGGAAATATGGTCACTTCCGATGCATTTGAATACAAGCATTGCTTTGGATATGGAAGGGAACCTTTATTGCATAGAAGATAATCAAAATACACTGATTTCGCTGACAGCTGACGGTGATTTACGTTGGCAATTAAGCACAGATGACGGTTTTCAATCTCAATATAATCCCATTGTTTTTAGTACCAATGGACAGACACTGTTTGCAACGGGCAGAGATTCAATATATGCAATTTCAACAGATGGCAATATTCTGTGGTCATACTGGACTGGGCGATGGTACGAATATATCGTTGTTGATAATGATGATAACCTGTATTTCAACAATGTGGGAGATAGCAGTATTACGTCGCTGAATTACGTTGGGGAGGTCAATTGGAAAGTTCATTGGGAGAATTTGGGAGTAACCAGTATTTCCCCTTCAAATGCACCAACATTAACTGTAGATGGGAATCTCATCTATGCCGGTAGAAATGATGAAGGTGATCTACTAGTAGCAATTACAATAAATGGTGATTTATTATGGACATTACCTGTGTCACGAATAGGACCTCATTTGATTAGCGACAAAATTGGGAATATTTATATTGGTTCAGATCAATTTATGTGTATATCGTCTACCGGGTCAATTTTATGGACTTCAGATTTCCCTGAAAATGTACCTGGTTCTGATTTCTCACCTTCTATTGGAATTAACAATGAGTGCTATTTAGGTATACCCAATTCAAGATATACCAAACTCATAGGATATAACTAAAAAGGATGTTGATTATGAAATATTATTCTTTAATTATCGTTACAATGTGTATTATTTCTGTATCTGTGGCACAACGAAACGTTCAGCTAGAGGTTTATTGGTGGAACCATGACACATATGAAAATACTATTTATCATTCGTGCCTATCGCTCAGTGGGAACAAGATGACTTACTATTGACCACCGCATATTCCCAAAGTCTCTCTTATTATATCTGTCCAATCTCTCCAACTTGTTCTGACGGGCTACACTTTATCGACGAGAAAAAACAGGTTTACCGACGGGAATAGAGAAAGGGAGGGAAAGTAGCCCGTAGGGGAATCGAACCCCTGTTGCAAGAATGAAAATCTTGAGTCCTAACCACTAGACGAACGGGCCATGGTCCTGTTTCCATCAAGAAACGGGCCGGAAATTTAACAGAAAAATTTTCCGCCAACCAGCGAATAGTTAAGGATTTTTGGTTGCTACGCGTAATCCATAATAGCAAATAATTTTCCGTTCACAACCAGTTGTGAAAAGGGAGGCCATTATGATTATACCATCAGTCTGAACCGGATTCCGGGTCCTCCAGGACATTCACCATCTGGTATTCCAGGCCATAATGATTGAGAATCGTAGCTACCGAATTGGAGAACCCTTACATGGGCATGGCCGGGGTTCCTCCCATATACAGCATGATAGGGATGAAACTTTTTTCTTGAGATCCATCTCTACGCCGTTTGGATTTTACCGGTCTAGAATTTGAATGCCGTGGAAATCACATTTTTTGCAGGTATAATGCTTGACGCGGATAAACAATACCAGCTGCAATATTTTATGCCATAATCGGCGATGGATTCGATGCAACTCATCACCGCATTGGGGGCAGGAATACAGGTGTTCATAGCGATGGATAATTTTCTGACGCAACCTGCCACCCATGAGTGCGATTGCGATAAAAATTAAGATTAATCCCACAATATCCGATGTTTCCACTTCCTGAATTAGAGCTGCAACGAACCGGGCCGCTGCGTTGATTTCCCTGGCCACCCACTGAATGGCAGTCTTGAAGGTAAGAAATATGGTTTGTTTTATTTCCATTTCCTCAACGAGGAGAAATACGCCGAGTAAAAACAGAAATGCGATGAAGAATTCGGTGCGGAATTCTTCCCAGAGGGATTTCCCATGCCGGGTACGACTACGACGATGTTTATTTCTGGACATATTTATTGTAGCTAATTTTACAACCCATTCAACCCTAAATTTCAGCATATTTTTCAACAGAACGTGGAAGAAGGTTATGAAATTAATTTCCTGGAATGTGAATGGTATTCGTGCCGCCGAGAAAAAAGGGTTCCTGGACTGGTTCAGTCAGGCCGATGCTGATATTATCGGTATTCAGGAAACAAAAGCTCGGGAAGACCAATTATCGCCCGACCTGATTGCGGGACACGGATATCATGCCTACTGGCATTCGGCGCAACGACCGGGGTACAGCGGTGTTGCTACATTTTGTCGGACAGAACCACTTTATGTCCAGAAAGGCATGGGACTGGAAAGGTTCGATGCCGAAGGTCGCGTTCTGATCACCGAACATGAAAATTTTTTATTTTATAACATTTATTTTCCCAATGGACAAAAAGACGAAGAACGCTTGCAGTATAAACTCGATTTCTACGAAGCATTGCTGGTTCAGCTGGATGAACAGGTGGAATCGGGAAACAATGTGGTTGTGGGAGGGGACTGGAATACGGCCCATAACCCCATAGACCTGGCCCGGCCCAGGGAAAATGAAAAAACGTCAGGATTTCTGCCGGAGGAACGGGCCTTGCTTGATAAATATGTGGCTCACGGCTATGTGGATACATTTCGGCATTTTCATCCTGAACCCGACCGTTATTCCTGGTGGACTTATCGATTTGGCGCCCGTTCGCGGAACGTCGGTTGGCGTATCGATTACTTCTGGGTAAATGAAGGATTTATGGATCATGTCGTAGCCGCCGATATTCATGACGATATCATGGGATCGGATCATTGCCCGGTATCGCTGGAACTGGATTAGGAGAAGAAAAAATGGAAAAAAGGGAAATTGCAGCCGGATGGCTGAAACGCTACACGGGAACCGCGCCGGATGAATTTGGCGACTGGATTCTTCTGACGAATTTCCAGAATTATGTGGACAAATTTGCCAGCCAGTTCGATGTTCCCGTCCGTGGACTGGGTGGGCCCATGACATCGGCCACCAACCACAACAATCTGAGTATCATCAATTTCGGTATCGGTAGTGCCAATGCCGCAACCATAATGGATTTGCTATCGGCCCGAAATCCCAAGGGCGTATTGTTCCTGGGGAAGTGCGGCGGTCTGAAAAAATCCACTGAAATCGGACATTTCATTCTACCCATCGCCGCCATTCGGGGTGAAGGGACCAGCGATGACTATTTCCCCAAGGAAGTCCCGGCCATGCCGTCCTTTAAATTGCATAAATATGTTTCTCAGCTTATCATGGATCGCCAACAGGACTACCGGACCGGGGTTGTCTATTCCACCAACCGGCGGGTATGGGAACATGACGAAGAATTCAAACTGTATCTGCGGCGCATCCGGGTTCTGGGTATTGACATGGAAACGGCCACTATTTTCATTACCGGGTTTGCCAATGAAATTCCCCGCGGGGCCCTGTTGCTTGTTTCCGATACACCCATGATCCCGGAAGGAATCAAAACCGAAGAATCGGACTTGCAGGTGACATCGACCTATGTGGATTTACATCTGGAAATCGGAATTCAGGCTATGTCCGGCATCGGTGGTGAAGGGGAAAAAATCAAACATTTTCGTTATTGATCTATTTCATCAATTATTAATTCAGCAGCGATGGCATCCGCTACATGCCGACCCTGATCCGTTAACCTGACCCGATTTCCTTGCACCTCAAGACAACCCGGAAACCGTTCCCGGACCTGTTCGATTAACCGTGAGAAGGACGATCTGTACGATTCCGGAATACGCGACAGAGAAAACCCGGCCTCCAGGCGCAACCCGAACCCGGTCAATTCATTGGTGAATTCCCGTTCATCCACCTGGTAGCGATGAATGACCGGTGAAATATTCTTCATAATATGATCAATATATTGATCCAGTCCGGCCATGTTCTGCCAGCGATAATTGTCAAAATATGTGTGAGCGGAGGGACCGAAACCCAGATAAGGCTCAATCCGCCAGTAATGCAGATTATGGCGGCATTCCTGTCCGGGCCGCGAAAAATTGGAAATTTCATAGGGTTCAATTCCGGCAGAGGACAGAATGGAACGGGTAGTATCAAACAGACGAATCGTATCGTCGTCCGGCGGCATGATCACCGATCCGCCCCTGACCTGTCGCTGGAGTTCTGTACCGTGTTCGACGGTCAGCGTGTAGGCAGATATATGCGGGACGTCAAGAGAAACGATCGTATGTAAATCACGTGACCATTCTTCCACCGACTGTCCCGGCAGGCCATAGATGAAATCAAGGTTGATGTTTTCAATCCCCGCTTCCTGGGCCCAGGTCAAGGTCTGATAGCCGGCTTCAGAATCATGAATACGGGTCAGGAATTTCAAGTGATGGTCATGGAGGGATTGTACACCGATGGATAAGCGGTTAATACCCGCTTTCGGTAGCCAGGCCAATACATCTGGTGAAATTTCGCCCGGATTGGTCTCAATGGTGAATTCCAATACCTGTGACAGATCAAAACGCTGCCGTAGGGCTTCGATTAATTGTTCCAGTCCGTCCCGGCCGATCACCGTTGGCGTACCGCCGCCGATGAATACAGTGTCGATGGTCCAGCTAGGTCTCTGGGGGAAACGATTGATTTCCCGGCACAGGGCCCGGATAAAATCAGGTATTCGCTCCTGCCGGTCGGCCAGGGAATAAAAATCGCAATAATTGCATTTCGTCAGACAGAAGGGAATATGAATGTATATCCCTCCCTTGCCTTCCGGATGAGCAGAGTCAGTCTGCAAGGGCGTCCAAATCGTCCCGGATCAGGACCAGAATGGCCGATTGGGGAACAATTAAATAGGGAATATCCTCCACATTGATCTCAATGGCGGATTTACTGACAAACAAGGCATAATCGCCGATTTCGGCCTGCGTGGGGAAATAATCCGGTGGTCTGTGGCCTGTCTCCCAGGGTTCGTCAACCGCGTCACTGGGCTTTCCCAGGGGAATGCCAGGTCCTACTTCCACCACAACACCGCCCCGGACATCCTGTTTTGCCATTACACTGGGAGGCAGGTATAAACCGGAGGCGGATTTCTTTTCACCCGAATCAGGACGAATTAAAATTCTGTCACCGACTACAATAATGTGTTTATTTTTGCTTTTCATAATCCTGAGCTGATTCCTTTACTGACCGTGTTTTGATATTTCATAGTCAAGTCAGTGTCCCGAAATTAATCAGATGAAAATTAGGGTAAAACAGATACGTGGTGCAGAAGATTTGGCCTTGGCCCATCGGATAAGGACCGCCGTCTTTATTGGAGAGCAAAAAGTACCACCGGAAATTGAAATGGATGAATTTGAAGATTCAGCGACCCATATCCTGGCCTGGGCCGGGAATGAACCGGTGGGAACGGCCCGCTGGCGGCAGACTCCGGACGGTGTCAAACTGGAGCGGTTTGCCGTGCTGAAACCCTATCGTTCCCGGGGCGTGGGTTCGGCTCTGGTACAATACTGTCTGGAAGAAAATGCCGGATCCATTATCTATCTGAATGCCCAGGTTGATGTCATTGATTTTTATCGCCAATACGGATTCAGGGAAATCGGTGACGAATTTGAAGAGGCCGGTATCCGACACAAACAAATGATTCTTGCGACCTGATTATTTTATGGGAACTGAAAAAAAGAATATTTACTTGCGATTATTCAGTTTAATTAAACCTTTCTGGATAATGATCGCGGTTTCGACGTTTTCCGCGCTGCTTTATGTTGCCTTTAACAGCATGTCCGTCTGGCTGACGGCAACCTTGCTCAACAATATTTTGTCCGATTTCGATAAACTGATACAACAGAATGAAATATTGAAAAGCAGTACGTCCATGTCGGCCAACGACCATTTAAAACTCCTCACGAACAGCCTGATCTTGAAATCATCGCCCCTGGAGACGCTCAGGAGCCTGAGTCTGTCCATTCTGATTATTTTCACCCTGAAAAATATTTTCCTGTATCTGAAGAATATCACACTTTCGTTTGTCCAGTTAAAACTGATCCAGATAATTCGCGAACGGGTCTATGCCCATCTTCATTCGCTTTCATTGACCTTCTTCAAGAAAAAGAAATCCGGTGAAATCACGTCCATTATTATCAATGATGTGGCGAACATGCGACTGGCCTTTTCCACCGGATTCCAGAAATTGCTGGTTGAGCCGGTCAATGTCCTGGTCATGGTTGTATTACTGTTTATTATTAATTGGCAATTGGCATTGATCACCCTGATCACAATCCCTGTTTCGGCCATGATCATTGTGGGGATCGGGAAAAGTATTCGGCGCAAGTCACATCGAACTGCCGTGTCCATTGCCGGCATTACCAGTATCATCAGCGAAACCATATCGGCCATGCGTATTGTAAAGGCCTTTGTCATGGAGCGTTATGAAATTGCGAAATTCAACCGGGAGACAAAGAACCATTTTGTCCTCCTCTTCCGTCGTTCCCGGTTGCGCCATATTTCATCGCCGGTTACGGAACTGATTGGTGTATTGATCGGTGTCGTTCTCCTCTGGACCGGCGGGAAGGCTGTCCTCATTGACCAGAGTATTACGTCGGAAGATTTCATCCGGTTCATCCTCATTCTATTTTCCACCTTCACGCCCATTCGCAATCTCAGTAATGTCAATACGCAGTTGCAGATCGGCATTGCTTCGGCGGAACGGGTATTTACCATCCTTGATACAAAACCTTCCATTGTAAACCGACCGGATGCCATTACGAAAAAAGGATTTGAATCATCCATTACGTTTGATAACGTGTATTTTTCTTATGTAGAAACGGATGAAGCACCCATATTGTCCGATATTTCCTTTACCATTAAACGGGGACAGATTGTGGCCCTGGTGGGGCAAAGCGGTTCGGGGAAGTCCACCATCGCGGATCTGATTCCGCGGTTCTATGATGTGGATAAGGGACGGATATGTATCGATGGCATCGATATTCGTGATATTTCCGTACCCTCGCTACGGAATCTCATGGGCATTGTTAACCAGGATACGATCCTGTTCAACGACAGTATTCGCAATAATATTGCTTACGGTAATGAATCCGTATCGTTGGATGAGATCAAGGCCGCGGCCCAGGCCTCTTATGCGTTAAGTTTCATCGAAGAAATGCCCGACGGGTTTGATACGATGGTGGGAGAAAAAGGGGTGAAATTATCCGGTGGCCAGCGACAACGGATTGCCATTGCCCGGGCCCTGTTGAAGGATCCACCGATTCTGATTCTGGATGAAGCAACCTCTTCCCTGGATACGGAATCCGAACGGGAAGTCCAGAGAGCCATGGAAAGTCTGATGGTGGACCGCACCGCATTAGTCATTGCCCACCGGTTATCCACCATTGTCAAAGCAGATGAAATTCTCGTGCTGAAAGATGGCAAGATCATTGAGCAGGGCACGCATGTCGCACTGTTGGCGGCCGGGGGATATTATCGTCATCTGTTCGAAATGCAATTTCAATGAAATAATTAGGTTTTATATGAAAGACAGAAAAATTTCCATCATTTTTGATGCCTACCATATCTATCATTTGCCGCAATTCGATCCTGTCATTGATTTGTTGAAGAATGATCCTCGCTTCGAAGTGTACCTCACCGTATCGCAAGACATAGACAAGCTGGAAAATGATCTGGCAAAATCCATTATTTCAAAACGTGGAGTGAAAACAATATTCTGTGACTTGGAACAGGAGCGGATGGAAACCATCAAAGCCATGAACCCGGACTGGTTCATTTGCGGCTGGTCACGATATGAGATTGATAAATATGTCCCGGCCACGACGAAGGTGGGTATGATTTATCATGGGATCGGGGTGAAACCCTCTTATTGGCGCGATAATCACAGCCGCCTGGATATCCGGTTTGTGGAAGGACAGTATCGCAAGGACCAGCTGCGGAACAAAGGTGTTACGACGGATCTGGAAATAACGGGTTTTTCAAAGATCGATCCCTTGTTCCATCCTGACTTTCCCAGCCGTGAGGAGATCCTGCAGCAGCATCAATTGGATCCTAATAAAAAAACGATTCTCTACGCGCCCACGTTCTATCCCAGTTCGTTTGAAATATTCGGTAAATCACTGGCGGAACAGACCAAAGACTATAATTTGATCATTAAACTGCACATGTGGGTTCATTTCAAGAAACGATTCAGTGATGCGAATCTGGTTCCGCAACGGAAATTACTCCGGAAACTGCAAAAACGGTATCAGCATATCCATGTCATTGAACCGGAGGATTACAGTATCATTCCTTATTATCAGGCCGCCGATATTCTTGTGACGGATGCCTCATCAACCATCTATGAAATGATGGCCCTGGATAAACCCATCATCGTATGTGAATTCTATAAACTGTACTTAAGTCATTTATTGCTGAGAAAACGATTGTACCGGAAACGATTGGACCGGGATATGATCCATGAATTGACGGATTTTTGCGTTAAGATTGCCAGACCCAGAGATTTGGCCCTGGCAATTGAAAAGGTATTGAATGGGTATGATCCCAATCCTGAATTACGGAATCAATTAAAGGAAGCCATGTTATACAAACTGGACGGTAAGGCGTCGGAGCGAATCAGAGATTCCATTGTCATGCATATGCCGCAATAACCAGGGCAATTATGCGTTTTATTCTGCTGGTTACCAAACCGTATTCCTTTTCAATTCTTGAACCGCTCTATCACTACCTGGCGGACACCGATACCGATGATGTATATTATTTTTTAAGCAAAAATATTGCCACCGCTCCTCATGATAGAAAGGTCATGCGTTCCAATGCCGAAGTGACGGAATATCAGCCCGATGCCATCCTGGTCCCGGGCAATGTTGTTCCCCATTTCTGGCCCGGGATGAAAGTCCAGCTCTTTCACGGTCTGGGGGAGGAAAAACGGGGGCATTACCGAATTACGAATTTCTTCGATGTATATTGTACTCCGGGACCTTACATGACGCAAAAATTCCAGCAACTGGCCCGGCGGCATAACCATTTTCTGGTTCGTGAAACAGGTTGGGCCAAACTGGACCGGATTGATGAGGGTAAAACGGTTGTTCAGGCGAAAGCGGATCTGGGATTTGATCCCGAACGCCCCCTCATCCTTTTTGCGCCTACATTCAGTCCCCGCTATTCTTCGGCCCAACCGCTATGGCCGGCCATCAAAAATATTCTGGACAAACCGTTTCAGTGGGTATTCAAATTTCATGATTTAATGGACCGGGATTTTGTGCGTAAAGTGGAAAACACTCACCATCCCAACCTGATCCTGTGGCATGAACCGGATATTCTGCCCCTCATGGCCGCCGCCGATATCATGATTTCCGATACGTCTTCCGTGGTGTATGAATACCTCCTGTTGGACCGGCCCATTATTACCTATCAGGCCCGGGTAAGGAAGGATAAGGGACTGGATATCGATACACCGGATGACCTGTTCGGCGCCATCATCCGCAGTCTTGAGGATCCGGATGAATTTCATCATCGTCGCCAATTCTATCGGGAGGACCTGCATCCCTATACCGATCATCAATCTTCCCGGCGGGTCATTGAAACGGTGAAATCCATTTACCGCAACAACGAATTGCAGGGACTGCGTCCCAAGCGTCCGAACTGGATTCAAAAGCGACAGGTGCGCCAAATCTTTTCCCGATGAAAGCCCTGTTCCATCTCCAGCATCTCTATTACCTGCCCCAGTTTCTTCCCGTCATGCTCACGCTACGGGAACAGGGATGGGCCACGATTGAGGTTTCGCTTTCGCAGCGTGTTTCCAAAGCTGAATTCGATATTTTCCGGGCCGAATGTAAACGCCATGATTTTCCCGTGATAACGGCATCGTCCGAAACCCAGCGTCAGGCGGAACTGCGGCGCCTAAATTATGATCTGATCTTTGTCGGTAATAAAACAGATTTAGCGGCGATTGTCACATCCCGGGCCCGGGTCATCATGATCTATCACGGCATCGGTTTGAAACAGTCCTATTATACGGACATCCATTCCCGCATCGATGTACTGGTCGTAGAATCGCCGGACCGTCTGTCTGTTTTGGAAAACCTGTCATGTCGAAAAGTACTGGCCGGTTTTACCAAACTGGATCCCCTGGCCTGGGAGAAAAAACAATCAGCGGCCATTTTAACCCTTCCGCCCGATATGGAACCGGAACCGGGACTGCCCACCATCTTATATGCCCCGACATTTTATCCCTCCTCGGTAGAACGGGTCATTCCCCGCCTTGCAACTTTTTCCCTGGCGGCAAACATCCTGGTGAAATTGCATCAGTTCAGCTGGACCAAGCGGAAATATCGGCATCATATCCGTCTGGCTCGGAAGGCTGCGGAAAAAAATCCCCGCCTCAAGCTTCTGCCATACTCATGCTATAATATACTTCCGGCCTATCATCATTCCGATCTCCTGGTCACCGATATTTCCTCCACCTTATTCGAATACCTGGCCGTAGGCAAACCCATCATTCAGACTGAATTGTTCACGCCGCGCTTTAAACACCGGCTATTTCCCTTTTTACTGGAAAAACGGCTGGATCATCAACGATTTAATGCCGTGGATTTCGTGTACTCTTGTCGAAACAGTGAATCACTGGAAGCGGAGTGTACCAGGCGGCTGGCCGGCGATGATCCGTTGGCCGAAAAAAGGAAGGAAGCGGTTGGAACATACTTATACCGTTTGGATGGAAAAGCATCGGAACGATTATTGACGGACGTCAAATCGATGGTGTCGTCTGTATGAAATACGCCGGAATGGATGTAATTTCGCCCCCATCATGAAAGCATTAATATTAGCCGCCGGTGTCAGTCGCCGGTTATACCCACTGACTTACCAGCAACCGAAATGCCTGTTGCAGGTAGGTAAAAAACCCATCCTGAACTATCAGCTTGATGCCCTGCGTGAGTTGGGAATCCACGATATTACCATCGTCCTAGGTTATTTCCGTGAGAAAATCCTGGAACATATAAACCGGTACTATTCCAACCTGAATATCACAGCTGTCATTAATCATCATTATTTTGAGACCAACACGGCCTATTCGGTGCAACTGGCGCTTCCCGACGTGATCAATGGTCAATTCTTACTGATGAACGGGGACGTTGTTTATCCGCAACGATTATTGAAAAAAGTCGTTCAGTCGCAATTTGATTCCGCCCTGGCAGTGGAAATCAAACCTTGTGGCCGGGAAGAAGTAAAAGTTGTGGCCGGCGATGGCAACCGGATTGTGGCGATCGGGAAGGAACTGATCCAGGAAAATGCCCTGGGCGAATTCATCGGTGTGGCGAAATTTTCCGGTGAATTCGGTAGGGCGTTTCAATCCTCCCTGGACCGTTTGATTACCTCCGGTGGAACAGCCGATTATTTTGAAGCCGGAATCCACAATCTTCTGTCAGAGCATGATATTTATTACGAGGATGTCACCCAATATCCCTGTATTGAAGTGGATTTCAAGGAAGATCTGGAGCGGGCTCAGTCCATCATTACTTCCGAATGGTATAAATAAGATTCATGCCCGCCATTTATCCTTTTTCCGCCTGGCGTTACAATCCCCGGCGTATTACGGATCTGGCCACCGTTGTATCACCGCCCTATGATGTTGTTTCAGCCTCCGACCGGGAAAAGCTGGGGAAACGCTCACCCTACCATTTTGCTCACATCATCCTTCCCGACGGACCGGAAGCGGAAAAATATCACCGGGCCGCTGCGTATCTGGACCGCTGGATTGATGAAAATATCCTGAACTGGGATGAACATCCTGCCATTTATATTCTGGAACAAACATTTGATATTCAGGATCAAACCTATCGTCGTACCGGAATCGTGTGTGAAATTGCGCTGGAACCCATGGGGACAGGAATCCTGCCTCACGAAGAAACCATTCCCAAGCATGTAACGGATCGTTTCCGGCTCATGACGGCAACCCGCGCCAACACGGGACAGATTTTCATGAGTTATCAGGATGATAGTCGGGCCGTGGAAACCTTGCATGCCGCCTGCCGTTCCGAGCCCCCGGAAATGGATTTTACCCTTGACGACGTCCGGTATAGGGTCTGGGCGATTCGTTCCGCATCCAACATCCATCATCTCCAGACCGTTCTGGGTCGGACCCCGGCCATCATCGCCGACGGACATCACCGGTACCAGACGGCCTTACGGTATTTCAGAGAGCATCCTGATATTAAGGGAAGTGACCGGGTTATGGTTACTCTGGTGAATGCCAATGATCCGGGGATGCAGGTGTTGCCGACCCATAGAATTATCAATTCCGATCTGGCACCTCAAATTGTAATTGAACGATTGCGCACCGTCATGCCGGTGGAACCTGTATCGGACATTTCGGAAGCGACTGCGTTTTTAAAGCACGATGCCACCAGAGTTGGGTTAGTGTACGGCCCCAGCCAACAGGCTTGGGTGTTAACGCCCAAGTCATCCTCAGATGATCTTGATGTGACGATATTTCATCACACCGTATTGCCCCAAGGGTTTCAGTTGGATACGACAACACCGGAGGGATTGGCCCATATCTCATATTTGCGCGGAACATCCGATCCGATGGATTTCATTCGTCAGGGCGATTTTACATGGTTGGGACTGATCCGGCCACCTTCCTTATCACAAGTGTTTGAAATGGCAGGACGACGACGGACGATGCCGCAGAAATCGACGTACTTTTTTCCGAAAGTTTATTCCGGATTTCTGTTCCGGCGATTCTGACCGGGAGGATCGGATTCGGGCCGGAAACGATGCCAGATCCAGATTGCCGATACCAGGAAAATGATAGCGGAACAGTAAAACGTCAGTTTCATGGTGAGAGGTGTTCCCTCCGTGATGGGATGATTGGGATGGAGGACGTAACGATTGGCGGCGGTGGCCCAGAACAGATATAATCCGGGGAATACATTTACAAGGAATGTGAACCGGTGATTCAGTCCCCACTGAAGAAAACAGGAGGTTAAGGACAGGGCCAACGTTGTCAGGGAAATCTGCATTAACGGTTCGGTCCAGCTGACGGATCCCCAGGCTGCCGTAGCCGCCGCCATGCTGAGCAAGACACCCATGGCATAGATTCCGAATGTCAGTCCATGAATTATCCTGAGATCGTAGGTACAATCGCGGCGGGAAGAAAACAGGGACAACACCGTGACAATGAATAATAAGGCATAACCGGTTGTTCCGACCCAGATGAGAGCAACATGAACATAGACCAGTTTAATGATCCAGCCAATGGTTTTTTCTTCCGGTGAAAGAATCAGGAGCAGGACCAGCACCAAAGCCAGTGCCAGCGGTACCCGCTGGGAACGCCAGGCGTGACGAATATGGGAAGGAAGAGGCATGGGGAAAAATACAGAGGTTCACGATTCCGAAAAAGATGATTAAACAAGATAAATTAATCCTGATTTACTCGATTCAGGGCAGAAAAAACTGGTAAATTAGCCGCTGTAAAAACGAAGGATTTAACATGATTACCAAACAACAGGCATTGGATTATCACCGGCAGGGAAGACCGGGGAAAATTGAAGTGGTCGCCACCAAATCAACCATTTCACAACTGGATTTATCACTGGCCTATACACCCGGAGTTGCTGAACCGTGTCGGGAAATAGCTAAGGACCCGCAAATGGCCAATGAATATACGGCCCGGGGGAACCTGGTGGGTGTTGTTACCAACGGGACTGCCGTTTTGGGGCTGGGAAATATTGGTCCGCTGGCCGGTAAGCCGGTCATGGAAGGCAAGGGCGTTCTGTTTAAGCGGTTTGCCGATATTGATGTATTCGATATTGAGCTGAATGTCAGCGATCCGCAGGAATTTATCGATACGGTCAAACGCATGGAGCCTACCTTCGGCGGTATCAACCTGGAAGATATCAAGGCGCCCGAATGTTTTGAAATTGAACGCCGCCTGGTCGAAGAAATGAATATTCCCGTTTTTCATGATGATCAGCACGGAACGGCTATTATTTCTGCGGCCGCCCTGATCAATGCCCTGGAACTGGTCGGGAAGAACATTGAGGATGTCAGACTTGTTGTCAGTGGTGCCGGCGCTGCCGCCCAATCCTGTGTGCGGCATTATATCAGTTTCGGCCTGCGACCGGAAAATGTCACTATGGTAGATCGTGTCGGTGTGATATACAAGGGCCGGGAAAAGGGAATGAATTCCTATAAGGAAAAATTTGCCATAGATACGGAGGCCCGGACCCTTGACGATGCCATGGCGGGAGCCGATGTGTTCATCGGTTTGTCTGTCGGTGGTCTGGTTACGCAAAATATGATTAAATCCATGGCCGAAAATCCCATCGTTATTGCCATGGCAAATCCTGATCCGGAGATTACCTATAACGATGCAATTGCCGTCCGGCGTGATATCATTATGGCCACCGGCCGTTCCGACTTTCCCAATCAGGTAAATAATGTACTGGGATTTCCTTTCATTTTCCGGGGTGCCCTGGACGTCCATGCCACGAAAATCAATACGGAAATGAAAATGGCCGCTACCCGAGCCTTGGCCGAGTTGGCCAAAATGGATGTCCCCGATGAAGTGGCAAAGGGCTATAATATTGAACGATTGTCCTTTGGTCCTGATTATATCATACCCAAACCATTGGATCCCCGCGTCCTGACCCACGTCGCTGCAGCGGTAGCCCAGGCGGCGATGGAAACAGGTGTAGCCCAGAAAACAATCGACGATGTGGATGCCTATCGGGATTATCTGGAAGCACGACTGGGGAAATCACGCGAATTGATGCGCGGTATCATAAACAAAGCACAGAAGGACCCCAAGCGTATTGTCTTTCCCGAAGGGGAGTCGGAACGGGTCATCCGGGCCTGCCATCAGCTGGCCAGTGAAAATATCGCCCGTCCAATTCTGTTGGGGAAACCCCGCTTAATCAAGCAGAAGGCCAAAGAATTGCATACCGATCTAAAGGGCATTGAAATTATAAATCCCGCCAAGGATGCCCGCCTGAAGAAATATGAACAATTGATCTATTCCCATCGGCAACGGAAAGGCGTGACCCGTCGCCGGGCATCACTCATCATGCAGCGTCCCAACTATTTCGGCGCAATGATGGTCCACACCGGGGATGCTGACGGACTGGTCTCGGGTATTGCACAGAATTTTCGCAATGTTCTGCGGCCGGCCCTGCAGGTCATGGATAAACAGAAGGGTATCAATAAGGTTGCCGGAATGTATATTCTGGTGTTCAAGAATAAGATAAAATTCCTGGCCGATGTGACGGTCAATATCGATCCCACCTGCGAAGATATTGTGGAGATTGCCATGCTGGCTTCCCGTGAGGTGCGAAAATTCGGAGTTACTCCCCGCATCGCCCTCCTCAGTTTCAGCAATTTCGGTTCGGCCGATCATCCTCACTCCCGCAAGATGAAAGAAGCCACCCGCCGGATCAAGGAACTGGATCCCGATTTGATCGTTGACGGAGAAATGCATGGTGATGTGGCGGTGACTACGGAGATGCTCAGAAGCCATTACCCCTTTTCCACATTGCAGAAAGAGGCGAATATCCTTGTCTTTCCCGATTTGAATGCCGGAAATATTGCCTACAAACTCCTGGCGTCACTGGGTAGCGCTACGGCCATAGGTCCTATTTTGATGGGCCTGGAAAAACCAGTAAATTTGCTACAGTTTGCAGCCAGTACGGTCGAAGATATCGTAAATATGACCGCTATTACTGTACTGGATGCACAAACTAATACGAAATCGTAAACCAGGGCATAGAATATCATGGTCCTAACTATAAGGGGAATATCGTGACAACGCTGAATAAATCGTTAAAAACCAAAATTCCAGACTGGCGTTATACGGTTAAACAAATACTGGAAGAAAAAGGAAGCAAGGAAATCAGTTCTGTTACCGTTGCCCAGGCCTATGGCGGTATGCGCGGCGTGAAGGGGTTGACCTGTGATACTTCTTCCGTTTCAGCGGATACTGGTTTAATCATCCGCGGTTATCCCTTGCTTGAGATTACCCACATTCTGCCCGAAGAAGTATTCTATTTACTCTTGATCGGCGATCTCCCCGACGAGGAAGCCCTCCGGGATCTGCAACGCCAGTTAACGGAACATATCCAGGTACCGGAATATGTTTGGGATATTATGGCAGCCATGCCGAAGGATTCCCATCCCATGGCCATGTTCAATACGGCCATTCTGTCCATGGAAAGAGAATCAGTTTTCCGGAAGCAATATGATGAAGGTCTGGCAAAACAGGATTACTGGAAGGCCATTCTGGAGGACGGAATTCGCCTGGTGGCCAAACTACCCAGTTTGGCGGCCGGAATTTATCGTATGCGCTTTGACAAGGGTGACCGCATTGCTCCGGATCCCAATCTGGACTGGGGCGGAAATTTCGCCCACATGCTGGGAATTGATGATCCCGACGGTACGCTGAAAAAACTCATGCGCTTATATCTCATGCTTCATTGCGACCATGAAGGCGGCAATGTGAGCGCGTTCAGTGCCCTGACCGTGGCGTCAGCCCTCTCAGATCCTTATTATGCCGTGTCGGCAGGACTGAACGGCTTAGCGGGACCGTTGCATGGTCTGGCAAATCAGGAATGTCTCAAGTTCGTCCTGGAAATCCGGGATCATTTCGGGGGCGCACCTTCCGATGATGAATTGACTCAGTTCACCTGGGATCGTCTCAACAGCGGACGTGTCATTCCCGGCTACGGTCATGCCGTTCTGCGGTGTCCCGATCCTCGTTTTACTGCCTTTATGGATTTTGGCAGTAAACATATCAAGGATGATCCGGTGTTTACCATCGTGCAAAAACTGTTTAAAATCGTTCCGCCGGTCCTGAAAGAACAGGGGAAAGCCAAAAACCCCTGGCCGAATGTGGATGCCGCTTCCGGATCCCTGCTCTATCATTACGGCTTGAAGGAATTCAGTTTCTATACCGTATTGTTCAGCATTTCCCGTGCCATGGGCATGGTGTCGCAAATGGTGGTGAACCGGGCGCTGGGAATTCCCATTACCAGACCGAAATCCGTGACCACCGAATGGATCGCACAACAATAGGCAGGATCTGATTGATTCGACGCTTACTGCTCAGCCTTGGTCTCTTATTTCTCACCGGGATATTCGGGCAGAATATCCCGGTTGAGTTTTATAGTCAGGTCCGACTGAAATACCCTGACCGGGTCATGTTGAACCGGTTGATTTCGGTGGGTATCCCGTTGGATGATGCCTTCCTGCGGGGCGATTCGCTCTACATGATTGCCGATCAGGATCAGGTCAGAGCCCTGCAGACCCTTCAGGTACCGATTGAAATCGTAATCCCCGATCTGGGGACCTGGTCAGCCGCCCGAAGCATTCCGGCCACCCAGCGTGACTTCCCCCTGGGATCCCTGCAGGGAAATTATACCTACGATGAAGCTTGGGCCCGTTATGACAGTCTTCATCTACAGTATCCCGATATCATCTCAGCCAAAGTCCGGGTTGGCACAACCATCGAAGGGCGTAAAATCTGGGCTTTCAAAGTTTCCGATTTCCCCGACACGGACGAAGACGAACCGGAAGTGCTGTTTACTGGTCTGACCCACGCCCGGGAGCCCCTGGGCATGATGAACCAGTTCTATTACGTACAATGGCTCTGCGAAAACTATAATCAGGACGATGTGGCTACTTTTCTGGTGAATCAGCGGGAAATGTGGTTTGTTCCCATTCTCAATCCTGACGGTTATGCCTGGAATGAGGATTTCTACTTCCAGTACGGGTCACCGGGCTATCATCGTAAGAATCGTCGTGATACGGGCTGTGGCACGGGAACCCAGCGCGGCGTGGATTTGAACCGTAATTATGATTATGACTGGGGCGCCGATGATCAGGGTTCATCCCCCAATCCCTGTTCACCGATCTATCGCGGTACGGCCCCGTTTTCTGAACCGGAGACCGATTCGCTGCGGATTTTCATGGAAGCGCGGAATTTTCAGAATGTTCTTCACTATCATGCCTACGGGAACATTCTCATTCATCCCTTCGGCAATGGGGAAAATCCACCGCAACCGGATTACAGTACCTATCTGGCCACCGGGGCCTGGATGACGGCGGAAAACGGCTATCCGGTGGGCACCGGAAATGAATTACTGAATTACGGTGTGAATGGCGATGGTATTGACTGGAGTTACGGTGTTCTGGGATTATTGGCGTTCCTGCCGGAAGTGGGATCTTATTCGGATTATTTCTGGCCTTCGGCTAATCGCGTATTGCCCCTCTGCCAGGATCAGTTATTTCAGAACCAGGTATTCTCCTTCGTGGCCGGCAGCGATCCGGCCGTCATTGATTTTGATTTGAATCATGGTGTGCCGGGCGCCGGAGCGATTATCGCACTTACGCTGGACATCAGGAATCGTGGCTTACTCCCGACGAATGGTCCGGTGGAATTGTCCTATTCCTTGGCCTACAACAATGTAACCGGGGTGAATCTGCCGGATACTTTGGCGCGAATCAATGCCCAGGACACCGCCGCGACCGTCCTGCAATTATTTATTCCCCTGGCGGCTCTGCCGGGACAAAACGCCGAACTCACAGTTACGGTCCGGGATTCAGCCAGTTTTCCCCGGACGGAAACGGTTGTTTTTCCCATCGGCCCGCCGCAGGTCATTCCCGGTGATATTGTCCCCGATCTGGTTATGACCGTGACCGATGTCATCCGACTGGCCGATATTGTCGCCGTAGTGGTCACGCCGGGGACGGCCGAAATCCTTCTGGGCGATGTCAACGGAGATACGATATTGACGACGGATGACCTTACACTACTGATTAACATGATTATGGAGTAGGAATGAAACATTTCTTAATACTCACAGCATTGATGCTATCCCTTGGTTACGGCGGATCGGTGGCGGACAATCTTTATTCCGCCGGGGTGCGGGAAAACGGTCAATACCGAGTATGGATTTATTTGACGGATAAACCGGACCAGACCCCTGTTCCATTATCCCGGAAAACATTGGAACGGCGGGCAAAAACATCGCTGGGCCTGTCCCGCTGGGAAGACCGGCCCGTGAGTAAACATTACCGGGAGGAAATTGAAAAACTTGGCGTTGAAATCATCCACGAAAGCCGCTGGCTGAATGCCCTTTCCGCCTGGGTCAGCGAAACGGATGTGGCTTATCTTGCTGTTTTGCCCTTCGTGAAAAAGATTAAACCGGTGTTGCGCTATTCACGGCCTGCGGTTGATCCCGTTACCGTGACCGAACCGACCGGATCCCGGGCAGATACATCCTGGTACGGCTTTTCCTGGGATCAGATTGCCCAGATTCAGGTCAATACCGCCCATGATTCGGGTTACGCCGGACAGGGCGTGAGAATTCTGGTCATGGATACGGGGTTCTGGCTGGAACACCAAGCCTTCAATCACCTGAACCTGGTGGCTCAATGGGATGTGATTAACGATGATTCGGTCTGTGCCAATGAAACATCAGCTGAAACGGCCTTCGGCCAGGACAGTCACGGAACGATGGTATTGTCCACCATGGCCGGCTATTGGCCGGATACCTTAATCGGTCCGGCTTATGATGCCGAATTTCTACTGGCCAAAACGGAGGATGTGTCCCAGGAAATCCAGCTGGAGGAAGATAATTATGTGGCCGGACTGGAGTGGGGCGAAACACGGGGGGCAGATGTAGTGTCCACCTCGCTGGGATATCTGGACTGGTACACCTACTGTGACTTGGACGGAGCCACGGCCGTGACAACCATTGCCATTGATATTGCCGCAAGTCTGGGCGTAACCTGCGTTACGGCCATGGGCAACGAAGGGTATTATCCTCCTCCCAGCGATCCCTGCAATGATCCCATCACCTATTATATGATTGCTCCGGCCGATGCCGATTCGGTGATTTCCGTCGGTGCCGTGAATCGCTATGGCACTCTGGCCGGTTTCAGTTCCCATGGTCCGACCTATGACGGTCGGATCAAACCGGAAGTCTGTGCCCGCGGTGTGAATACCTATTGCGTTCTGCCACACAGTAACGGTTTTACGGATGCCAACGGAACTTCCCTGGCTACACCGCTGGTAGGGGGAGCCGCGGCGGTTATTCTCAGCGCTCATCCGGAATGGTCACCCATGGAAGTACGGTCTGCCCTCATGGCTACCGCTACCCGGGCCACGGATCCCGACAACGATTACGGTTATGGAATTGTACAGGTGTGGGATGCCATTCAGTATGGCATGACACAGGACACCGATCCCGGAACCACCCTGCCGCGGCAATTTGCCATCCGAAAAGCTTATCCCAATCCCTTCAATGCCAGTATTATTTTCGAAATCTCAAGTCTGGACGGAGCCGATATCGCATTGAATATCTATTCCGTCAACGGTGCGTTGGTCCAGACCATCTACCAGGGTTCCGGGGGACAGGAGCGGATAGAATGGGTAGCCAGCGCCCTCCCGTCCGGCATCTATCTGGCTGAATTGACCTGGCCCGGCGGTGCGGAATACAGGAAAATCACCTTATTGAAGTAACATTAAGGGCTGGGTAACCGTCACATATTGTAAGAATTAAACCGGACTAAATATGTCCTATAATTATTTCGAAATGATAGAGATTCATGCTTAAATTATATCCGATGAAATTAGTCGTATTATGCTCAAATTAACACGTAAAGTGGAATATGCTCTGATCGCCCTGCGGCACATTCAGTCCAAGGGACCGGATGCCGTATCCAGCACGAAGGAGATCGCCGGCACCTATGGCATTCCGTCTCAGCTCTTGGCGAAGATCCTGCAGCAAATGGCCCGGGAAGGAATCATTGAACCGTTCCAGGGACCGTTGGGAGGGTACCGGCTGAAATCCGATCTTTCGCAGATAAACCTGACTCATTTTTTCGAAATTCTGGAAGGACCGGTGGGATTGATGGATTGTTTTTTCGATTCCGGCTGCGGACAGATTTCACAGTGCAACATCAAGTCGCCGATTGTGAAAATCAACGATTCCATTCGTACGATGTTCAATAATCTTTCAGTGGCAGATGTAATGGAGTCATGATGAAGCGAGAAACCGTTATCGATGTGTTAAAAACCTGCTACGACCCGGAAATACCCATTGATCTCTGGAATCTGGGCTTGATCTACGACATTGACATCCAACCGCGGGCCGGGACCCGAACCTGGGATGTGGCCGTTACCATGAGTCTGACGACACCGGGCTGTTCCCTGGGGTCGGTCATGGCTCAGGATGTGAAGACCAGGCTGGAAAAACTGGACGAAGTGCATTCGGCGGATGTTCTTATTACATTCGATCCGCCCTGGGATCCTTCCCGGTTGAGTCCGGAAGCACGGAAACAATTGGGCCTGGGAGCAACGACAAATCACGGGGAGAAGGAAGAGAATCATGCGTGGGAATGAAGTAAAACGTGAACCATCCTCCGACCTGGAGGCGTTCAATCAAATGACAATTACCGTTACACCGGCGGCCGTAAAGCGCTTCCGCGCTGCCATGGTCAGTGAAGGAAAAGAGAATTATGCCCTGCGATTCGGGGTGGATAGCGGAGGCTGTTCGGGTCTGAATTACACCATGTCTTTTTCGGATCAGGCCGGTCCTGATGATAAAATCATGTGGTCCAACGGCCTGCAGATTTTCTGTGACTTGAAAAGCTGGTTGGTGCTGAAAGGGTGTACCATTGACTATTCCGATGATTTGCTGAACGGCGGTTTCAAGATTATCAATCCCAATGCCGATAAAACCTGTGGTTGCGGTACGAGTTTTTCGACCTGAGAATAAGGTATGAGTGACGAAAAGAAAATTATTGATGAAGCCATTGACCGGGATTACGCCTACGGTTTTTTCACCGATATTAAACAGGACACTTTTGCGCCCGGATTGAATGAAGATGTGATTCGCCGGATTTCCGCAATCAAGGGAGAACCGGACTGGTTGCTGCAGTGGCGCCTCAAGGCATATCGTCACTGGTTGACGATGGAGGAGCCGTCCTGGGCCAGTGTTCGTTATCCGGAAATTGATTTCCAGGACATCAGTTATTTTTCGGCTCCCAAGAAACCAAAACATAAGAGTCTGGATGAAGTCGATCCGGAATTACTGGATACTTACGCCAAGCTGGGAATTCCCTTGGAGGAGCAGAAAATTCTGGCCGGTGTGGCCGTGGATGCCGTCTTTGACAGTGTTTCCGTTACGACGACGTTTAAAAAGGAGCTGGCTAAACATGGGATCATTTTTTGTCCCCTGTCAGAAGCCGTTCATTCCCATCCCGACCTGGTGAAAAAATATCTGGGATCGGTGGTACCGGCTAGCGATAATTTTTATGCCGCCCTGAATTCCGCCGTTTTCAGCGATGGTTCCTTTGTCTATATTCCCAAGGGCGTTACCTGTCCCATGGAATTATCGACCTATTTCCGGATCAATGCCCTGAATACTGGACAGTTCGAGCGGACTCTGATCATCGCGGAGGAGGGAAGTACGGTCAGTTATCTGGAAGGATGTACGGCTCCCATGCGGGATGAGAATCAATTACACGCCGCCGTCGTGGAGCTGGTAGCACACAAGGATGCCTATATCAAATATTCCACCGTGCAGAATTGGTATCCCGGTGACAAGGAGGGAAAGGGCGGTATCTATAATTTTGTGACCAAGCGGGGAATATGTCGGGAAGACCGGGCAAAGATATCCTGGACACAGGTGGAAACTGGTTCCGCCGTTACCTGGAAATATCCCAGTGTAATTCTGAAAGGGGATTATACTATCGGTGAGTTCTATTCTGTTGCGCTGACCAATAACCATCAGCAGGCCGATACGGGCACGAAGATGATTCATATCGGGAAGCATTCCCGGAGTACAATTATTTCCAAGGGGATTTCGGCCGGACAAAGTCAGAATGCCTACCGGGGCGAAGTAAAAATCATGAAGCATGCCGAACAGGCGCGGAACTATTCCCAGTGTGATTCCATTTTGATCGGAGACCGCTGCGGGGCCCATACTTTCCCCTACGTGGATGTACGAAATCCTTCGGCCAAGATGGAACATGAAGCCACTACATCAAAGATCGGTGAAGAGCAGATCTTTTATTGCAAACAGCGAGGATTATCCGAAGAAGATGCCGTTTCTATGATCGTAAACGGTTTCTGTAAAGATGTTTTCCAAAAACTGCCCATGGAATTTGCCATGGAAGCACAGAAGCTGATGGAAGTGAGTTTGGAAGGGTCCGTAGGGTAATCATTTTATAAAATATGCTAAACAGAAAATACCATGTTAGAAATTAAAAATCTCCATGCCGCCATCGACGGTAAGCCCATATTGAAAGGCATCAACCTGACGGTCAAAAAGGGTGAAATGCACGCCATTATGGGGCGCAATGGTAGCGGAAAAAGTACGCTGGCCAATATCCTTTCCGGCAAGGAAGGCTATACCATTTCCGCTGGATCCATCACCTATGAAGAGCAGGACCTGCTGGCCTTGTCCACGGAAGAACGAGCCCTGCGGGGCATTTTTCAATCGTTCCAATATCCGGTCGTTATTCCCGGTGTGAATAATACGTATTTCCTGCGGGCGGCCTACAATGCCAAGCGAAAGTATCTGGGACAACCGGAACTGGACGCCGCCTCTTTCATGAAGCTCATCAAGGAAAAAATCAAAACCGTCGGAATGGATATTTCCTACCTAAAACGATCCGTGAACGAAGGATTTTCCGGGGGTGAGAAAAAACGGAATGAAATTCTCCAGATGATCACCCTGGAACCGAAACTGGCCATCCTGGACGAAACCGATTCGGGCCTGGACATCGATGCGCTGCAAATCGTAGCGGAAGGTGTCAACGGCTACCGGAATCCGGATCATGCCTTCATTGTCATTACTCACTACCAGCGATTGCTGAAATATATCGTTCCCGATGTGGTTCATGTATTGATCAACGGCAGCATCGTGAAAACCGGTGGTCCTGACCTGGCATTATCTCTGGAGGAAAAAGGTTATAATTGGCTGGATCGGAATGATGACTGAAGCACTCCCCTATACTATGAACCGGGACGATGTGAACTCTGACCGCCGTGCAGCCTGGGACCGGTTCATGAAAACTGGTTTTCCTACTCCCAGGCAGGAAGCTTGGCGTTTTACAAATGTCTCATTCCTGTCCCGAACACCGTTTCCTGTTCTACCCTCACCAAAAGACCGAACGGCCATAAAAGCGAAAATCGATCGTGTGACTCTACCGGGCGCAATCCGCATTTGCTTCCTGAACGGACGCCTGGAAACCGATTGGAGTGAATTATCAGCAGTCCCGGGTTTGAATATTGTTATTCATCGGGAAAGCGAATTCCCCCAGATGGATCAACGTGATACCAATGCTTTTGTGGACTGGAACCGGGCCCTGGCGCGGGAAAGCCTTCAGGTCCGTGTATCGGCCGGTATCCGGGTGGATCGACCGGTTCAGATCATCTGGTTTACCGCCAATGAAACCGATGCCAACGGTGCCAGTCATTCACAGCTCCTGCTCCGGACGGAAGCGGGGAGTGAAGTGAGTGTCACGGAAACGTTTCTTTCCGAAGGCAAGGGGAAAACATTGACCAACCATCGCGAAGAAATCATCTTGGGAGACGATTCCCGCCTGTCCCTATATCAGATTCGGGAGGGTGGCACCGGAGCCTTGCATTTCTCCTACCAGAACATTATCCAGAATGCTAACAGTCGTCTTGCCATGACTCATCTCACCACGGGAGGAAAGCTGACCCGGGTTGACAGTCGGATTCGACAGGTCGGAAGCCACGGGGAAACGTCCTATAATATTTTAAATCTGGTGAAAGACCAGCATCATTGTGATTATCATACTACCGTTCATCATCATGCCGGCCACGGTAATAGCGATGAAACAGCCAAGATTATTCTTCGCGATTCATCCCGGGCTGTATTTAACGGACGGATCATTGTGGAGGAAGGGGCCTGCGGCACCAATGCCAATCAAACCAATAAAAACATATTATTGTCTGAAACGGCCCGGGTCAATGCGATTCCGCAATTGGAAATCTACAATGATGATGTGGCTTGTTCTCATGGTACCACAACCGGAGAACTGGATGACGATGCCTTATTTTATCTGCGATCCCGGGGAATATCGGAACGCGATGCCAGGGCTATTTTATTGATGGGGTTTGCCGAGGATATTCTGGATGCCGTTCCGGCCGAAAATATCCGGGAGGCTTTTGCGCAGCGTTTACATCAGTGGCTGGAGGCGAATGAGATATGAGTATTGAATCCAAACTGGCGGCCATCCGGGAGGACTTTGAACTATTTGATGATCCCCGCGATATATTCATTCAAATCATGGATATTGGTAAACAAGCTCCGGCTTTTGATCCGGCCCACCGTGTGGACAAGAACCGCGTACCGGGTTGTGCCTCACAGGCCTGGGTAGTGTGGCAGAAAAGTCCTGACGGCAACTATCAGTTTCAGGTCGATTCGGATGCCAACATTGTCAAAGGTTTACTGACGCTATTGGCAACGGTTTTGTCTGGCGAGCGGGCCGAAATAATTCAGAAAGTGGACCCACGGGAATTCCTGGCGGCTCTGGGATTATCGGATACAATTACCAGTCAGCGAACCAATGGATTTATCAGTGCTCTGGAAAAAGTAAAAGCGGCCATAAGGAAAGAATCAGAATGAATACGAATGAAACGGTTCGTCTCACCCGGAATGTGGAAGCATTTATTGTTCCCTCCGGTGAGCAGGTTGTCCTGAAAAAGGATGAACCAGTACGGATAACTCAGGCCTTGGGCGGAACGTACACTGTAGTTTTTCAGGGGAATATGTATCAGATTTCAGGGGCTAATGCAGATGCTTTGGGTTATGAGCCGGAACTGATCGATGCCGGCCTGGTTTCCGGAACGAATGGAGTCGATGAACACATGATCTGGGATCAACTGAAATCGGTCTATGATCCCGAAATTCCGGTGAATATTGTTGATCTGGGCTTGATCTATGATTTAAAACTGAAACCAGCGCCCCGAAATAAGGGCACCAATATATATATCAAGATGACCCTGACCGCTCCCGGTTGCGGCATGGGACCGGTCATTGCCGGGAATGCCGAACAGAAAGTGAAAGCTGTGCCCGGCGTTCATGATGTCCTGGTGGAACTAGTCTGGGAACCCCAGTGGAATAAGGATATGATGACAGAGGAAGCCCTGCTTCAGTTGGGATTGCTGTAGCTGTGATTGATATTGATTCCGTCCGCCGGGATTTTCCCGGATTGCAATCGGAGGCTCACGGAAAATCTCTGATTTATTTTGACAATGCGGCCACGACCCAGAAACCGCTGACCGTCATTGACGCCATGGTGGATTATTACCGCAATTATACAGCCAATGTGCACCGGGGGATTTATCATCACAGTGAAAAAGCGACCAATCGTTATGAAGCAGTGCGGGAAGCAGTGGCGCGATTTATTTCTGCTCCGTCGGCCAAAAATATTGTTTTTACCCGGGGAACAACGGAATCGATCAATCTGGTAGCCTATGCTTGGGCCCGCCGGGAATTGGGTCCCGATGACGAAGTATTAATTACCGAAATGGAGCATCACAGCAATCTGGTTCCCTGGCAGACGGTCTGCCGTGAAACCGGCGCTACACTGAAGGTCATACCCATGACCCAATCCGGAACCCTGGACCTGAGTCATCTTGACCGGCTGTTGTCGCCTCATACCAAACTGGTGGCAGTGACGCAACAGTCCAATATTTTCGGAACCATCAATCCGGTGGAAAATATTATAACCCGGGCTCATGAAAAGGGGGCTCTGGTATTGGTGGATGGAGCTCAGAGTGTTCCTCATATGCCCGTTAATGTGACAGATATGGATTGTGATTTTTTTGCTTTTTCCGGCCATAAAATGCTGGGACCGACTGGAGTAGGTGTCCTATACGCTAAGAGTGAAATCCTGGAGTCAATGGAACCCTTTCAAGGCGGCGGTGAAATGATTGATCGGGTCACCCTTGAAGCGACGACCTGGAATGTTCCGCCTTATCGCTTTGAGGCCGGAACACCGGCTATTGCTCAAGTCATTGGTCTTGGCGCGGCGATTGAATATCTGGAATCCCTGCCGTTGCAGGACATCGCCGCCACGGAACATGTGCTGTGGCGCCAGGCTCGGGAAGCACTGAGTACGGTGCCGGGTCTTCATCTCTACGGACCCGACAAGGCTTGCGGACCCGTTCTGCTGTTTACGATTGACGGTGTACCGGCTGCAGACCTGGCACAATTCCTGGATCAGGATGGCATTGCCGTGCGAGCCGGACACCATTGTGCCCAGCCGGCTTTACAGGCGCTGGGTGTAAATTCTACCGTGCGGGCCAGCTTTTACTTTTATAATACAAGTGAGGAAATCGATTACTTTATAGCCGCTCTGAAAACTACACTGAAATATTTTCAATGAAATAATCCGCTGTAATTGACTGGTCACATAAACGGATATAAATGTAAAGATTCGCAGCTGTTCAACGGCCTGTCATATTCTCTATGGTGATTCCCGCCGCGCCGTATTCATTAATAGCAAACCGTAATTATTATACAGGACTTGATTATCCGAATATTGGGTTTTAATTTTCGACTAAGCGTTCGAAAAATAAAACAACAATTCGGAATTAGTAATGCACCCACGGAAAATGACACGCAACCGGCCTCGTGCTCTGGCAATACCCTCCCGCATTCCATATCTGCTGTTGCTCATATTATTTCTGCCTCTATGTCTGTCCGCCTTTCCTGATAAAACGGCATTCTATACCGTCACGGGCGTAATTCGGGCTGCGGAGACCGGGCGACTGCTGGATCTCGTGAATGTAACCGTAGCTGGAACGGAATTGGGCGATGCCAGCGATCCCGCTGGTCGGTTTAGCATCAGAAATGTTCCGGCCGGAAACCACCGATTGAATTTCAGCCATATCGGATATGACGCCTTTACCCAAGTATGTGATATCACATCCGACACGACCATTAGCGTAGCACTGACCGAAGCATTCTTTCTGATGAATGAAGTCGTGGTGACAAGTACGCGGACGGAAAAAATACACTGCGATGTCCCGGTGGCCACTGAAGTAATCACACGTAAGGATATAGACGATTCCGGGGCCCTGGATCTGGGGGAATTATTGTCCGCCCGATCGGGTGTTTCAGTGACAACCACTATTACGGGAGAAAGTGTAATCAGTCTCAATGGAATGGATTCCCGCTATGTGCTGGTGCTGGTGGATGGTCAACCGGTGACGGGGAAGTTTGATGGTCGCGTATCACTGGATCAGATTCCCACCGCCGCCGTCCGTAAAGTCGAAATCCTGAAGGGCCCCAATTCAGCCCTCTATGGCAGTGAAGCAATGGGGGGTGTGATTAATATCATCACAGAAAAACCGGAAACTGCCGGGCGGTGGACAATCAGTTCCCGCTTTACCGGCAGCGATGGACGCTTCAAACCCTTGGTCCCCTCCGCCGGCCGCCGCAATCTGCGGCTGGATTTCCGTAAACAGATTCAGTCTGTTTCCCTGGGATCAAACATTGATATAAATGCCATCAATATGGATGATAATAACCTGCATATCAATGTAGATAATATTTACAAGATTCAGACCCGGAATCAGGTAGCCTGGAAGATATCCGATGACCACAGTATAAGGATCGATCTGAATTATTACACCGATGAGGAAAATAATAACACAAAAACGGTCAACGCCCAAACACAGGTAAATCGATTTTTCCCCGCCTTGAGTCATCAGTGGAAATGGGGCTCCCGGTGGGACATTCAGGAATATGTCCGTGCCACGGATTATCAGCGGAATTACACCCAGGTCAGGCCCTGGGGAACGCCGGTATTGTTTGACAATACGAAAGAGATCGAACGGGAACTGGAAATCAACGCCGTCCGGACTGGAGAGCGGTTGACGATGAATGTGGGAACGGAAATATCCACCGACAAATACAGCAGTAACCGCATTGCCGGAAAGACGCAAATACGAAAAGCCGTGAGTTTATACGGCCAACTGGATTTCTGGTTATTTCCGGTGGTTAATGCGGTGGTGGGTATGCGCCTGGATCGCAATAATGAAGTGGGAACGGTGATCAATCCGCGACTGGCCTTTCTTGTCAGACTGGGAGAACGCTGGAAGCTGAGAACATCCGTGGGACGAGGATTCAGAATGCCCACATTTTTGGACCAATATATTGACTGGACCCACGATGCATTCGGTTACAGGATTGAGGGAAACCCAAATTTGAAACCGGAACAATCCCTGGGGTATACTGTGGGTCTGGATTACTATCATCCCCGGGTGTACCAGATCAGCATCATGCTGTACGGCACACGGTTTAATCAGCTGATCAACGATTATGTCGCCGCTCCCAATGTATTCAGCTATCGCAATCTGGATCGGGTTCAGAATTCGGGTCTCGAAATCCAGGGTCGGTGGCAAATCTCGCAACAAATGACGGCCAGTTGGGGCGTGAATTATGTAGATAACCGGGATCTGGAAACAAATCAACTCATACCCAACACCAAACCGTTTACCATGTCATTCCAATGGAGCGGCCAGGACCGAAGTGGCAACAGGGAAGTGGCGATTAATGCGAAATTCATCGGTTCCTACTTTACCAGCGAATACATTCCGGAATTGGGTGATTTCAACCGCAGTAAAACACCTCGCAGACCCTTCACCCTAGTAACGGTTACCACCGGCTGGCATATCGTCGGTCAGATAACGGTAAAAGGGGGAATTGCCAATGCAATGAATATCACTGATGACATCCACGGTCCTTTCATCGGTCGGCAATATTTTCTTGAACTGATCATAAACAAATAGAGGTAATGATGAAACCCTTAGGTGTTCTGATCTTATGCATCCTGCTGGTGGCTTGTGAAAGTCCCGGCGGCGACAGCCAGCTACCCAATCAATTGACCGTTAATACGGAGGATATTACTTCCTTTGGTCATCATTTTAACTTTACTGATCAATCCTTTGTCAAACCCTATGACATTGCTTTTCGTTCTGATGGGGGAGATTATATCATTCAACTGAACTCCGAAGCGGGTGTCCGGGCTCTATCGGCCGATAGTGCCGCCTTTGAATCCGCCGTTCTTCCTTTGGCACCGTATCTGGGGGACACTCTCTCCACCGAATTTTATGTCATTGGTAACCGTTGGATAGATTCTCAATCCGGCGCTGACAATATCATGGGGAACGGCAATGTCTGGTTTATTCGTACAACCGATTATCACATTGTCAAATTCGTAGCATTAAAGGCTAATCCTGATTCCATCACATTTCGTTATGCCGTACGCAGTGATAATGGTTTCGAATCCGATATCATCGAAACAGTAGCCCTTGATCAGGATCAGGAGACCAGTTATGATTTTACCACCGGAAGTTTGGCGGTCGATGTATCGTGGGATATGGCATTTTATACAATTCCGATTTTTGTTCCAGAGATAGGAAATGTCTATATGCCCCATATTGCCTTGTCCGGTGGGACCGCTGTGGCTGTACTTACCGAAGGAGTTTTTGACGATATTGTTCAGATCCCCGAGACCATCACCTGGCTGTATGACAGCGATGCCGAATCCGTGCTGGGTTATCTGGGACTGTACGCCGTACTGGTATATCATCCGGAGCCGCCGTATAATCACCAAGTGATCATTGAGCATCCCGAGTATATCTATCTCATCCGGACGGCGCAGGGTGACTATAAATTAACTTTCGATGACTATGGCGCTGGGGCTCTTATCTTTACACTGGCCGAGTTGGACGGTTAATATGGAACTCACCTTGTTACACTTTCTTCCCATTTGCACCACCTTTCTTTCCCTGTACTTTGCCGCAAGAATCTATTCCCGTCACCGGACCAAACCCGGCTCCTATCACCTGCTCTGGTGGAGTATCGGCGTGGCGCTGTACGGGGCCGGAACATTTGCCGAAAGCTGGATTACCCTATTTTCGTGGAATCTTATCATTTTCAAGTTCTGGTACATTACCGGCGCCATTCTGGGAGGAGCGCCTCTGGCTCAGGGCACGGTCTGGCTATTACTGAGAAAATCCGTCGCAAAACCCCTGTCCCAGTTCTTAATTATTTACGCCACCATCGCCGCCGTGTTTATCATCCTCAGCCCTGTGGACTATGCGTTGGTGAATTCTCATTTGCCCAGCGGAAATGTCCTTCGCTGGCAGTGGGTACGACTGTTCAGTCCGCTGGTAAACCTCTATGCCGTAGTTTTCCTCATCGGCGGTGCGGCTTATTCGGCCTGGAAATTTTTCCGAGCCGCTCCAACCAGCCGGAAGGTGCGGGACCGGTTCCTGGGGAATGTCCTGATTGCCCTTGGTGCGCTATTGCCTGGTTTGGGAGGAATCGCATCACGCCTGGGGCACACCGAATATCTGTATCTGGGGGAAATTATCGGACTGATATTCGTATGGATCGGATATATTTTGAATATACGCCATCGTCCTGTCACAGTGACCAGTCCGGGTGGAATATCAATAAAACATCCCCTGAATGCCATAATAAGACTGTTAGGTCTCCTTTGGAATGATTAACTTTCAACCCACCATTCGAAATATGAAATGAGTATTCGGTGATTACCAAGCGACAGGAAGAAGAACGGACATTCCGCCGGCGTAAGATCATGGACGGTGCCCTGTCTGTATTTGCCAAAATGTCCAGCGATCAGGTTACCATGGCTGATATTGCCCGGGAATCGGGGTTTGGGAAAGCTACGCTCTATTATTATTTCAAATCCAAGGAAGAAATTATAAATGCCCTTTTGATCGAAGGATGGCAGGAATTATGGGATTGTATCGAACCGGTTCTGGAGACCGGAGGAACGGCAAAAGAAACATTCATTCTTGTCCTGCAGACTATCGGGAACCAGATTGAAAAAAAACGATCCTTGTACACATTTTTATTCAATGCGCCCAATATCATTCCAGTATCCGAAGGTAAGATCCCCGAATGGAAAATGTATCAGGATCGTCTTTACACGGTTCTGCGTGGCATCCTGGAAGAGGGAATAGCTAAGGCCGAATTTCCCCGTCTTGATTCGGGAATATTGATGCGGGGTATCGGGGGTCTGTTCCACGGACTCTTTTTCCTTGGATCCCGACCCAGGACGATTACAAAAGACCATATTGAAACCATGCTTAACGGCATATTCAGCACCAACGAACAAGCATAAAGGAAGAAACCAGTGACACCACTTATTTTAACCGGAACAATTTCCGTAACAACAGCGCTGATACTATTCACCATCTTCAGCATTAAAATTCTCAAAACAAAAACGTTGACCCGTGGCCGCATCACCGGACTGGTGATTGCGGTTGCCCTGGATCTCACCGCCCTGGTATGCATGTCCATCGCGGCTACCCATCCACCGTTTACACTGCATGGATTGATCGGGTATTCCGCCTTTCTGTCGATGGCCATCAGTGTCGGCTGGTCGGTGAAAGCATTTCGTGCGGGTGAAAAAACTTTAGTGCCAACTCACGCCCAGTATCACAAATATGTATATATGTATTGGGTGGTCGCCTATTTCACCGGAGCATTTATGGCAATGGGCTAAAAAAGCCTGTAACATTTCCAGTTTTCATCCATAATATTCCCTAATCATTACTCTAGTGCAGGAGGAAATATGAGACACGCATTCAACCTTACCCTAAGTCTGTTGATTCTGTCATTCGGTTTTAGTCAGACTGTCATTTTCAGTGAAGATTTTGAAAGTGGTACCCCAAATTCGGAATGGCAGGTCTTTTTCACCGATGAAGAACCCATCGAAGCCGTTGCCATGAGCAGTGCACCGACCGCCCTGGCTACCGGTGGAAATTATGTTGGCCGCATCATGGACGCCGATGCCAGTTACACCGGCGCCGCAATGGCCGTAGCCGGCGATACAACCCTTGCCAATTACGCCATCCAGGCCGATGTCTATTGCTATGTTAATAATTCCGGCGGCTCAGCGTATACGGGACTGGCGGTTTACGCCGATTCAACTAATGGCGGATCACAGTCCAGTACCTTCTATTATAAACTGGTAGCGGATTTTGACGCCAGCAATCGTTTCCGGTTGTACAATAATCAATTGAATTCCAGTACCTTCCAGTACACCTTTCATCATTCCATCGATGCCACCGGCTACTATACTACCGATGCCTGGCATACCATGCGGATTGAAGTGACCACCGTTGATTCTTCCACTACCCAGTTCGTCCTGTATTTTGACGGGCTTCCTCTGGGCGACCCCGTTTACGAAGATACCGGTGTCGATGTTCGGGGTAGCGGACAATTCGGAGTGTACGCTTTCCAGATGGGTTCGGGAATCGCCGGGTATTTTGATAATATCGTGGTCACCGATTTATCCACGGTAGGTATTTCCAACGAAGCGATGATTCCCAAAACATTTCTTTTGCGGCAGAATTATCCCAACCCTTTCAACCCCTCCACAACCATCGCCTTTGATCTCTTTAAGGAAGGATATACGACTTTGAAGATCTATGACATCAATGGCAACTTAATCAACACCCTGGTCCAGGATAATCTGTCCAATGATTCCTACCAAATCTTATGGAATGGCGCTGATATCAATGGACGCCCAGTTCCTTCCGGTGTCTATATTTATGAACTTATCCAGGGAAATGTTGCTCAACATAATAAAATGATGCTTATCAAATAAAAGCCGATAGGGCGCAGGTTACCTGCGCCCTTTTGCTTATGAAACGGATCTGGATCATACTTTTGTTGTGGGGGGAATTGTGGGCCGGAGCAAACGGAAAAATTGCCGGTGTCGTCACAGACCAGGACGGTGCGCCCCTGATCGGAGCCAATGTCATGGTGGAAGGGACGATCCTTGGTGCCGCCACGAATGATAGGGGAGAGTATTATATCATCAATATTCCCCCGGGATACTATAATTTGCGGTTTACCATGATCGGATATCAGACCGTGATACAAAATGACATCCTTGTTAAAAGTGACCTGACCAGTCGGATTGATGTAACCCTGTCCCAAACTGTACTGGAGTCCGAACAGGTGGTGGAAGTGGTGGCCGAACGCCCTCTGATACAGAAAGATGCCACTTCCTCGATTCAGGTCATGGATTCGGATCAAATCATTAACATGCCGGTGGAGAATGTCCAGGATATTCTGGCCACCCAGGCCGGATTTACCACGGATGAGAATGGTGAACTGCATGTCCGCGGCGGGCGCTCACGGGAATTGCTGTACATGGTGGACGGCATTCTGGTCCGGGATCCCATGGGCGGTGATTTCGTCGGTTCGGTTAATCAGAATGCCATTCAGGAATTGACGGTCATCAGCGGGACCTTCAATGCCGAATACGGGCAGGCCATGTCCGGAGTGGTCAATATTATCACCCGGGAAGGGGGCGAACAATTTACCGGGCGACTGGATATTGCCAGTGATAATACCCTCCAATCGGAATACCATGCTCCGGGTGCATTTTCCGGTGTGGAGGATTCGCTCTACCGATGGGTTGATCTGGGAGATAGTTTGACAACATACCAGGATCATTATGTGTCCCAGTTCGATCATCAGCCGTTCATTCCTTTTCTACATATGCCGGGTAAAGGCTCTTCTTCCTTCAGTCTGGGTGGACCGACATTTTTACCGCATACTACCTTTTACACAACTTATTATTACCATAACAGGGATAGTTATTTACCCCATGGTGCAAACATTAATCAGGATGTGCTGGCCAAGGTGACAACCCGAATGACTCCGCAACTCAAATTAACGGGCCAGATTCATTCCTCTCAAACATTACGCCAGGGCTACAGTCACCCTTGGAAATATCTACCCGCCAATAATGCTCATCTTTATAGTTTTTCCGACCGGGCTTCTCTGTCCCTGAACCATTCCTTGTCCCGGGCCATGTTCTACACCGTATCCCTGGCCCGACAATGGCAATCTTCCCGCGTGGGTGTTAAGGATTTTTTCCCAGAACAATATGAACGAAATCTCACGGGGGAATCGGTAAGTTTCATCGCATCGGGCACCAGCGGCACCTACAGTTTGAGCCAGAATATCATTACGCAATTGCGCGGTGATTTGACCTGGCAGATTAATCCACGACATCTGACCAAAGCTGGATTTTCCATCTATCGCTATGATCTGGGAATCCACAACGAACAGGATCCCTGGACCGACGGCGTAAATTTTTATGAAGACACGACCTTTACGCCGGTTGAAATGTCGTTCTATGTTCAGGATAAAATCGAATTCGATTATCTGATCATCAATCTTGGTCTGCGCTGGGATTACCTGGATCCCAATGCGTCCATGTGGCGGGATGTGGGCCGGTTTGGCTCGCGCGATCCGGTCACCAATGAGTTTATTCCGGCTCCCCTTTATGATGTGGCTCCCGCCGCCCAATGGAGCCCCCGGATCGGTATTGCCTATCCGGTGACGGATAAGACGGTGTTTCATTTTTCCTACGGACACTTTTTCCAGTCCCCAACCTTTGACGCCCTGTATTACAATGCTGAAAAAGATTTGACGGCTTCCTTGCCACTGGTGGGCAATCCCCGGGTGGAACCCCAAAAGACGATATCCTTTGAAACGGGATTGAAGCAAGAATTGTCACCACAGCTGGTCATGGAGTTTAATATTTGGTCCAAGGATATTCGTGGCTTGTTATCCACCCTACAAATGCGATATTTATCGACGCAATATGTCATATATTCCAATACGGACTACTCCTCAGTGAAAGGTCTGGATATTTCATTTAACCAGCGTTTGTTCCGGGGGGTAAGCGGTTCGATCAAATACACCTATTCCATTGCCAAGGGGAATAATTCCAATCCCATTGCCGGTTATTTTAGTGCCTATACCCAGGAAGAAGTACCGCATCAGGAATATTTCCTGGATTTTGACCAAAGACACGATATTTCCGTGAACATTTATTTCAGTTCTCACAACCGTTCCCGCCTTTATGGGAATCTCCTGTTCAATGTAGCCAGTGGGTTACCCTATACACCCTATGTTGATCCGGCCTTTCGCGTGGACATTAATTCCGCCCGGAAACCTTGGACTTACAGTCTGGATGCCCGAATAAACCGGAAATTTTCAATCGGTGCCTTCCAACTGACATCTTTTTTGGAAATAACCAATTTGACCAATCATCAAAACATCCTGTTTGTGTATTCGCGAACCGGGAAACCCTTTGATCCGGGCGCATCGTTGGTGGGGACCTCACCAGATGCCAACCATAATCCGGCTCACGTCGGTCCCGGACGGGAAATCAAACTGGGAGCCTTCCTGGAATGGTAAGGGGAATCATTCGTCTGATCCTGACCGGATCGCTGCTGTCCCTGATCTGGGCCGGGGATGACTGCTCTCGTTGTCATTCCCAACCCATGCCGTCGTTCAAAAGCACCGGTTTTAATGAAAAAGCGGTCGGTGTCCTGGATAAAGGACAATTACAAAATTTCACCGGCAATCTGGGTGACCTGGCCAATTTCCATCTCTGGTTCCAGAATGCCGGACACTGGCCCCGTTCCGCCCGGGAGGATCGCCAATATGCCTTTGGTCTGGGCCTACTGGTTGGTGTGGCAGAAAATAATGTCATTGAAACGGTAAGCCAGGCCCAGACGCGGGTCATTGATTGGCTGCCACCGGATAATATCGCCGGCCGGGAATATTCCGGAGATATTACCTCAGCCTCCGATGAAACACCGTTTCAGGCTTCCAGTGATTTCTACGAAACATGGCCTTTTGGATACTTCGACGAGAATGGGATCTGGGTGGACACAGAGGAGCGTATCTGGCCGGGCTTTTTCCGGGTGGATATCAATGCAGTGGATGATTCGGTCCTGGCGCAGCATCCGGATTCCCGTTTATTGCCCGAACGGGTCGATGAATTCACGTCCGACCGGGACGTGTATTGCACCTATAATGATAATTATAATCCCCGCGGCAGCGTGGGGTTGGAAGTGGCACAAACGGCCTACAGCTACGGTCGGCCCTACGCCGAAGATTTCATTTTCTTCGAAATGAAGATTCATAATGCCGGACCGGAAGATCTGGATGGCATTTATGTGGGCTTATATGCCAAGCTGAGACCGGATTATGATAACCATGATTATATCAAGACGGTCGATTCGGACGGTGATGGTCGCCAGGATCTGATCTATATCTATGATTTGAATAATACGCCCAATAAAACCTGGGGCGAAACCAGCGATCCTCTGGGTATTCCAGCGGTTCGCATCTATGATACGCCGGGCAATCTGGGCGTTACCGATTTCCATCATTTCAGCCGTGGCGTTTCCCCCATCAATGATGAACAGTACTGGGCCATCATGACCAGTGATCCGACAAGCAGTGACCTTCCCAATCCCGATTATTATTTCCATGGCACCAATCCCCGGTTTGATGATGTGAGTGACGATTTTCTGAGCACTTATTATCCCACCTGGCTGGATGATGAAAGCGGTGTGGAATTGCCTGGGGATGCCATCAACTTTATCGTATCCTGCGGTCCCTTCGATCTGCCCCAGGATTCGGTGGTTACATTTTCTCTGGCACTGATCATGGGGGACGGAGGAACGATTCCCGATCAGCCCGATACGACCGATTTAATGGCCAATGTACGGATGGCAAATCTGATGTACCGAAATTATTTTCTTGGTTCCGGTCCGCCCGACCCGCCCCTGGTATCAGCTGTACCCGGTGATGGTCGTGTAACCTTGCATTGGTCCAGTGAACCGGCAGAAATATCCCACGATGTCCTGACCGGGTTACGGGACTTCGAAGGATATAAAATATTTCGCAGTACCGATTTTGGGACTAGTTGGGGGAAGATCATTACCGATGCCCACGGTGTTCCGGTAGGATTCGAGCCACTGGCAACCTTTGATTTATCCTATGAAGAAGATATGATCCGCTTCGGCCAGGACATTTCCGGACTTGACCCGGCTTTTCCACAATACCTTGGAATTAATAGCGGATTGTCCCATACCTTTGTGGATTCCAATCTCATCAACGGTGTCGAGTACTGGTATTGTGTTACACCCTACGACAAGGGGAATCAAAAACCAGACAGCCTGGAGCAGTCTTACATGTATCCCATCGGTTCTGCCCCGCTGGAGCCCCATGTGGTGGCCGTGACGCCCGGTGTTGCCGTATCCAATATCATCCGGGAAGCGGATATTCCGTCCGGTGCCCTTAGTCCCATTGGGGGACAATGCGAGGGCATCGTAAAAGTCGAAGTTGTCGATCCGGCTGAGATTACCGGACATGGGTATGAAATTACGTTCACCAATCAGATCATATCGGAAGGAGATACCCTGGATGAGACCGGTTTCACGCTGGTGGACACTACCGAAATGGATACCTTATTTGTCTTCCACGCTCTATCGGATAATTCGGGGGACAATCTGCCCGTTGTGGATGGTTTCCGCCTCACGGTTCAGGATGCTCCTCACGGCGTGAAATCCTTGGGCTGGACAAAGGTGAGCGGTGATATGTGTACCTTTGACTGGCGCACGCAAAGTATTGATCCCAGCATGGGACCGCAACTGATTCAGGAAGATATCAGTACCATTGATGACTGGCGCATTACGGCCACCTACAGTGGCGGGGATTCCGTTCACTGGTTTGATGCCTTTTCCGGCATTACACAGCCTCAGAAACAATTTGTTCCCCTGAAAATCGAAATTATCACCGATCCGGACAATCCCATCAATGTAACGCAGGAGGCCTGGTTAGGTGAATTTGCCATCGCTGCGCCCTGGGAAGATTACCGCAAGGATTTTTACAGTCCGCTGGGCTGGGATCTGGTTCCCGGTGGGTTGGGGTACCTTCCCGGCAGTCCTGGCTGGTATGAAAAGCATGTGGATTTCTTCATTTTGGATCATGTGGAATTCGATTCGGAAACGGGAGACACCATTCCCAATTATCTATACCTGTTTACCAATAATAAACCGGATACGTCTTACAATGTTCTGGGCGAAATGGAAATCATCGATGCCCATGCTCCGTCGGAGGGGGATGAATTCACCATCATTACCTATAAACCGTTTCGGAAAGATATTTCCTACCGTTTTGGCACTACCGCACGAATGATTTCATCCGACCGGAAAGGATCCCTGGCCGATGTGCGGGTAGTCCCCGATCCTTATATTGTTACCAATATCTGGGAACAGACCGAATTTGGGAAAAAACTGCAATTCAATCATTTGCCGGATCAGTGTACAATCAAGATTTATTCCCTGGCCGGTGATCATATAGCCACCATTGATCATGACGATACACGGGGTTACGCCTTTTGGGATATGCGCACCAAGAATGATCAATTTATTGCCCCCGGGGTTTATTTCTATCATATTCAAACCCCGGATAAAGAAGAAACGACCGGCCGGTTCCTGGTGATCAAATGATGTGGAAAACGATTATCATTGTCCTGCTGTTACCGGCTCAGATGGCCTGGGGTGGATCCTTCGACAAGGTGGGGACCACGGCAGCCCAGTTTCTAAAATTGAGCGTCGGGGCACGAGCCGACGGCATGGGCGGGGCCTTCGTGGGCATAGCCGACGATCCCACCGCCGTTTACTGGAATCCGGCGGGATTGACGCAGGGCACTGGTGTCCGGACCATGTTTAATCACCAGCAATGGTTTTTGGATGTAGCCCATGATTTTGTTGCCCTCCAGATGCCCTTGTCGCGGTCGGTGTATGGCGGCCTTGCCATTTCGGCCCTGACCATGAATGAGCAGGATGTGACGACGGTAGCCAATCCGGACGGAACAGGGTTGACCTATTCGGTTATGGACATTGCTGTAACGGGTTCCCTGGCCCGGCGCATGAGTGATCGTTTAAGTTATGGCATATCGGTGAAATATATCCAATCGGCTGCCTATAATGAAAAAGCGTCCACCTTCGCCCTCGATATTGGTTCCCGTTTAAAAACAGGCTTCTCCGGCCTGGTGATTGGCATGGCCCTTAGCAATTTCGGTGGTGAATTGCGGTATGAAGGAGTCGACTTGATTGCCAAGTCCGATATAGATAATCAGTTCGCCGGAAATGTGGAAAGCGACGTGGATTTACGGACCGAATCATGGCCCCTGCCGCTGATGATCCGAATCGGTCTGGCGCTGGATCTGATAGGGCCGGGGGATGCGGTGCTGGCTTCGGAAACGCAGCGGATTCGTATCGCGGTTGATGCGGAGCACCCCAATGACAGCCGGGAACACGTGAATCTGGGTGTGGAATACGGCATCTGGAACCGATTTTACCTGCGGGCTGGCTATCGATTGAATTATGATATAGATTCCATGACTCTGGGCGCCGGTTTGGCGGTGTCCCTGCCAGCCTTCGGAGATGTGGATGTGCAATATTCGGTTCATCCCATGGGACCGTTTGGTACCACGAGTCAATTGGCGCTCATGCTGAATTTCAGATAGATTCCTGTCGTTGTAGGGGGAAATCTACCGTAAATTTTACGCTTCATTACACGAACAAATTATTTTCAGGAAGTCCTATGAAGTCAATCGCAAAAGTCATTACTTATGTCTCATTCATGCTACTTATTTCCTGTCATTTCATGGGGGAGAATAAACCAGAGGGGCACAGTGGTGCCACGGCAACCCAGCCAGCCATGGAAGAACCTTTTCTCGTCACGCTGGTGCCGGGGCTGCCCATGGCGGCCGAAGCCTATTATTCACCCGACGGTCAGCGGTTGATCTGTAATGCCCGCGTGGCCTCCGATGATTCGGTGCATCACACTTATGTGGCTACCCTGGACGGTACGGAAATCATCCGGACCAATGACAGGGGAGAGGATGCCTGTTCCTTTTTCACGTCGGACGGGAAACGGGTGATTTATACTTCCACGAAAGATAATCTTGACCTGCCCAAGGGACAATGGTCCGTTCCCTCCGACTATCCCCGCGGGGCCGAGTTGTATATTGCCGATTATGACGGCAGTAATGAAATTCGCCTGACCCACAACCAGTATTATGATGCCGAAGTCTCCATGTCGCCCAATGGCAAATGGATATTGTTTTCCCGTCAAATCAATGGTGAAGTCGATCTCTGGCGCATGCGTCCCGACGGCAGTGATGAACAACAGATCACTCACACGCCGGACTGGCAGGAGGGGGGGGCATTCTACATGCCGGACAATGAAACCATTCTCTACCGGGCCTGGGAAAAGAAATACGATGATCAGCGTGGAATTCCTATGTCCATCTTTACCATTAAACATGATGGTACGGATCTGAAACGTATCACTTTTGATGACGGTACGAACTGGGCGCCCTATCCCCATCCCGATGGCAAGCATTTTGTTTTTGTCAAAGTATTACCACCGCACAATTTTGAATTATTTCTGATGAATCTGGAAACGGGGGAACAGACCCGTCTCACCTATAACGAGGCATTTGACGGTTTCCCCGCCGTATCTCCCGACGGGAAATCGGTCATGTTTTCTTCCTCCCGATTGGCCAAACCCGGAGAACGGGCCTTGCAGTTATTCATCATGGATGTCAGTTCATTGTTTGAGTGACCATGGCACAGGGTAAAAAGCGCGTAAGCTGGGAGCGGTATTTCATGAATATTGCTCAGGAAGTGGCTACCCGTTCCACTTGCGACCGTAAACATGTCGGTTCCGTCATTGTTCGAGGAAAGACCATCCTTTCCACCGGATACAACGGCAGTATCCGGGGCCAAGGCCATTGTGATGATATCGGTCATGAAATGGATCACGGACATTGTGTTCGGACCGTCCATGCCGAAGCCAATGCCATTGCACATGCCGCCCGCCACGGGATTCGCATCGGTGATTCCGAAATTTATGTTACGGCCAGTCCCTGCTATAGCTGTTTTAAACTCATTGCCAATGCCGGGATTCGAAAAATCTATTATAGTGAATTGTACCGCGATGAACGGATTTATCAACATGCCCGGGAAGCGGGTATTGAGTTAATTCAAATCCGGGAGGACCAGCATGAATGAAATCCTATTTATCAGTCAGACTATAATCAGTCTGATTATTGTCTTGATTGCTTTTCGCGCGGGAAAAACCTGGCTCTATGCCCTGATCGCTCTGTACTATGCTCTGGCCAATATTTTTGTAACCAAAACAATTGTTCTTTTCGGGCTGGAAGCCACCGGTGGGAATGTTCTTTACGGCGCTATCTTTCTGAGCACGGATTTATTGTCAGAATATTACGGGAAAGCCGCCGCCCGAAAGGGGGTCTATATCGGTTTTGCCGCCGTTCTGGTCTATTTGATCATGAGTCAATTCATGGTCTATTATGAAGCCAGCAGCAATGACTGGGGTCCGGCGGAAGGGATGGCGACGATCTTCAGTTTTGCTCCCAGTATCATTTTTGCCAGTTTAAGTGCTTATCTCATTTCCCAGATCCATGATGTCTGGGCCTTCGAACGTTGGAAACGGAAATTCGACGGGAAATATCTCTGGTTACGGAACAATCTTAGCACTTGGGTCAGCCAGTTTTTGGATACGGTCATTTTCTGTGTGTTGGGATTTTACCTGTTTCCCCGCTTGTTTTTGGGGCCGGCCGCGGCTCTGCCAGTTTCCGTAATCTGGCAAATCGCACTCACAACCTACCTGTTGAAAATTCTCGTCGCCGCCATTGATACACCGTTCATTTATTTGAGCCGGCGCTGGTTGCCCCCGGATGTGATTTATCCGACATAAACCGGAATGGTCGATTGCATAATAAAATACCGACTGTCTAAATTTCTTGTCAATTTATCAGGATGAATTACATAATTCCGGCCACCCTAAAGATTGACCCGGCTACAGTAAGCATGGGTATCGCCATTATGTTATACAAAAAGGACTATGATGACAGAACATTCAGTAGAAATCAAACACGTTGAAGAAGTTGTAATTCGTTTCGCCGGTGACTCGGGTGACGGAATGCAATTGACCGGCAGTCGTTTTACAGCCAATACGGCGATTGTTGGGAATGATTTGAGCACCTTACCGGATTATCCGGCGGAAATCCGCGCTCCCGCCGGCTCTCTGGCAGGTGTCAGTGCCTTTCAGATCCGGTTCAGTTCACGGGATATCCACACACCCGGTGATCAGCCGGATGTACTGGTTGCCATGAATCCGGCCGCCTTGAAGGCGCATTTGCCGGAAGTAATTCCCGGGGGAATCATCATTGTAAACGCCAATGCCTTTGTACCCAAGAATCTGGCTCTGGCCGGGTATGATACTAATCCTCTGGAAGATCCGTCCCTCAACCAGAATTATACCCTTTATTCCATTGAAATGAGTAAACTGGTGCGACTGGCCTGTGAGGATATTGATCTCAATGCCAAGGATGTGGAGCGGACGAAAAATATGTTGGCGCTGGGTTTTCTCCTATGGATGTACAATCGTCCCCTGGAGAATACCAAGACGTGGCTGAAAAAGAAGTTTGCCAAGAAACCGTTGATTGCCGAAGCCAATATCCGGGCCCTGGAAACAGGACGGAACTACGGCAGCACCACGGAAGTTTTCACTACCCGTTACCAGGTGGCAAAAGCATCACTGCCCCCGGGAACCTACCGGAATATGAATGGGAATTATGCCACGGCGCTGGGACTGGCGGCGGCGGCCGAAAGAGCCGGACGTCCTTTGTTCTACGGTGGCTATCCCATTACACCGGCTTCCGATGTTCTCCATACTCTGGCGGCCTGGAAACATTTGAATATTCGTACCTTCCAGGCTGAGGATGAAATTGCGGGCGTTGCGGCCGCTATCGGGGCCTCCTTTGCCGGCAATCTGGCCTGTACGGCTACATCGGGTCCGGGTGTCGCCCTGAAAACGGAAGCACTGGGTCTGGCCGTCATGGCGGAACTGCCCATTGTGATTGTTAACGTACAACGGGGAGGACCCAGCACCGGTTTGCCTACGAAAACGGAACAGGCCGATTTATTCCAGGCTGTTTACGGTCGTAACGGCGAAGCGCCGATTCCGGTTATTGCGGCCTCCACGCCCGGCGATTGTTTCTATGCGGCCTATGAGGCGGCCCGGATTGCCGTAAAATACATGACACCGGTCATTTTGCTTACCGATGGCTATCTGGGCAACGGATCTGAACCCTGGGCCATTCCCACACTCAAGGACCTGCCCGATATTCCGTTGCAGTTCGAAACGGAGAAACAGGAAGGCGACAGTAAATTCATGCCTTACCGCCGCGATCCGGTAACACTGGCACGGAATTGGGCCATCCCCGGAACGCCGGGACTGGAACATCGCATTGGCGGACTGGAAAAATCCGATCCCACCGGCGATGTGAATTATGAACCGGACAACCACCATGAAATGGTGACCAAACGGGCCCAGAAAGTCGCGGGCATTACCCGTGAATTCGATCCGACACCGATTTATGGTCCTGATAAGGGGAAACTGCTCATCGTGACCTGGGGGAGTACCTATGGTTCGGCCCGGTCCGCCACGGAACGGCTGAAACGGGAAGGCATGGTTGTGAGCCATGTCCATTTGCGCTGGGTCAACCCCCTGCCGGCCGATCTGGGAGATATTCTATCCCGCTTCGAGACCATTCTGATTCCCGAGATCAATACAGGACAATTACGGACCATCATCCGGGCGGAATATCTGGTGGATGCCATCGGATTGAATATCGTTCGGGGACGTCCAATCCGGGCCAGTGATATCATGGCCAAAATAAATGCATTGTTAGGAAATTAATCATGAGTACAACACAGAGTCTGAGCCGGGCTGATTTCGCTTCTGATCAAGCGGTTAAATGGTGCCCCGGTTGCGGAGATTATGCCATCCTGGCCCAAACGCAGAAGGTTTTTCCCGACCTGGGTTTGGAAAAGGAGAAATTCGTTTTCATTTCCGGAATCGGTTGTTCCAGTCGTTTCCCCTATTATATGAATACCTATGGTTTCCATACTATTCATGGACGGGCGGCGGCCATTGCCAGTGGTGTTAAACTGGCAAATCCCGATCTGTCCGTCTGGGTCGTCACGGGCGACGGAGACGGTCTATCCATTGGCGGCAACCATACCATTCATCTCATGCGGCGTAATCTGGACTTGAATGTCATCCTGTTCAATAACCGCATCTATGGTTTGACCAAAGGGCAATATTCGCCTACCTCGGAACTGGGCAAGGTGACCAAATCCACGCCGATGGGATCCATCGACCGGCCCTTTAATCCGGCCATGCTGGTCCTGGGTGCCGATTCCAGTTTTGTGGCCCGGACCCTGGACCGCGACATCAAACACATGCAGGCCATGATTAAACGCAGTTATGCCCACCACGGGACTTCCTTCCTGGAAGTGTACCAGAATTGTGTCATTTTCAATGATAAGGCCTTTGCGCCGCTGACGGATAAGCAGACGAAACAGGATCACGTGCTTTATGTGGAACACGGACAACCTCTGCTTTTCGGACCCGGCAACAGGAAGGGGATTCATCTGGATGGCAACACACCACGGATTATTAATCTGGATGACGGTAAATGGTCGGTGGATGATGTCCTGGTTCACGATGAGACGGATTTTGTGATTGCGTCCATTTTGAGTCATTTGACCTACCGTCCCAATTTCCCCACGCCTGTTGGGGTGCTGTATGCTGTTGAGGCTCCGGTCTATGAAGACATGCACATGGAACAGATTGCCCATGCCAGGGAAAAGAGTTCCATGACGGTACAGGAATTAATGAATTCCGGTGATACCTGGACCGTGGACTAAAGGAAAGGAGGGGGCATGAACACTGCATTTGACCAAGGTAAATTAACCGAGGCCATTCTGGAATTGATCCGGATGACATCCACCCAACTCCCCCGGGACGTTGTGGCAGCGATGGAAGCGGGCATTGCCAGGGAGGACGATGGTAGTCCGGCCAAATCGGTATTGCGCTTTATGCTGGATAATGCCCTGGAAGCTGAGAAGGGCAGCACGCCCATTTGCCAGGATACGGGAACGAACATCTATTTTGTGAATATCCCGGAAGGACTGTCAATGCGATTTGTGGAACATGCCATCATTGACGCTACTCGGCAGGCGACGAAAATGAATTATCTGCGGCCTAACGCTGTTGACCCGGTTACCGGAGAAAATTCGGGCGATAACACAGGCCTCATGGCACCCTTTATTCATTTTGATGAATGGGATGAACCGTTTCTCAAAATCAGCCTGGCACTGAAAGGAGGCGGCTGTGAAAATGTATCGGACCAGTATAAATTGCCCGATACACGGCTGAAAGCCGGACGTGATCTGCAGGGCGTGTATAAATGTATTGTGGATGCCGTCCATAAAGCTCAGGGACTGGGTTGTGCGCCCGGCGTGCTGGGTATCGGAATCGGCGGTGACCGGGCCTCGGGAATGATTCAGGCCAAAAAGCAACTGTTCCGGTTATTATCGGATGAGAATCCCAATTCTGAGCTGCGCGAACTGGAGGCCAAACTGTTTGATGATTTGAATACCATGGGTATCGGTCCCATGGGCTTTGGCGGGAAAACGACCATTCTCGGGGTAAAAATCGGTACGCTGCACCGCTTGCCGGCTTCCTTTTTCGTATCGATTGCTTACATGTGCTGGGCGGACCGGCGCCATACCTTAACTCTTTCGAATACGGAGGTTCATTATGATTGAATTGAATCTGCCGGTATCGGAAACAGAAATCCGTGCCCTGAACGTCGGTGATGAAGTGTCCATTAACGGTATGATGATTACCGGCCGTGATACGGCCCATACCTGGATGATCAAGGAAAAGCCGGATGAAATTCGTCCCTATCTCAATGATTCCATTATTTATCACTGCGGACCGGTGGTAAAAAAAGACGGTGATCAATATTCTTTTATTGCATCGGGACCGACCACCTCCATTCGGGAGGAACCTTACCAGGGGGATGTCATCCGGGAATATGGGATCCGCGGTGTAATCGGCAAGGGCGGAATGGGGGACAAAACCCTTCAGGCACTGAAAGAAAACGGGGCCGTCTATCTCCATGCCGTTGGTGGTGCGGCCACCATTCTGGCGCAACGCGTTAAGAAGGTCCACCGTGTCTTCAAACTGGAAGAATTCGGTGTGCCGGAAGCCATGTGGGTCATTGAGGTCCGGGATTTCCGGGCGGTAGTCACCATGGATTCACACGGGCAATCGCTCCATGCCAATATCAGAAAGGCATCGGAAGAAATTGCCAGGGAGTTGATTCATAACCATTGACCGTCGTCTGATATATTCATTTCGTTTCCTTCTTGCCGTTTGATGGAACCGGTACCCCGCTGGGATTGTAGAACCAGTCAGCTATCCGGGAAACGTGACATAGACTGAATCATGGCAAAAGATAAAAAAAGTCCACCGCTATACCGCATCGTCTGGCGTTCCATGATTTTGCTGGGCGCCGGCGGACTGCTAATCCTGGCCTATATGTTATACCTGTCCCGGGATTTACCCTCCATTGAACAACTGGAAAATTTTGACCCCGATCTGGTAACGAGGATTTATTCAGCCGACGGAGTGGTCCTGCATGAATTATTCCTGCAGAAACGGGTATTTGTGGAATTGAAAGACATTCCCCAACATATGCAGAATGCCATCCTGGCCTCGGAAGACCGCCGTTTCCGGAATCATTGGGGCATCGACCTGTTCAGTGTGGCCCGTGCCATAGTCGTCAATTCCCTGTCCCTGAGTTATCGTCAGGGATTCAGTACCCTGACCCAGCAACTAGCGCGGAATCTGTACAAGTCCATTGGTTTTGAGGAAAACCTGACCCGCAAGATAAAAGAAATTATCACGGCCATTCAGATCGAACGGACCTATACCAAGGATGAAATCCTGGAAATGTATCTGAATACCGTTCATTTCGGTCACGGGACCTACGGGGTACAGGCTGCGGCCAAACGCTTTTTCGGGAAAGATGCCCGCGACCTCACGCTGGATGAAGCCGCCATTCTGGTGGGTGTATTACCGGGACCGGCCATTTATTCGCCCATCAACCATCCCGAACGGGCATTGCGGCGTCGGAATACGGTTCTGCGTCTGGTGCATGAACAGGGATATTGCACCGATGAGGAATACAAGGCGGCCCGGGCCCGGGGGCTGGAATCCGTGATTTATGAGCCGCTGAAAGGAAAAGCACCGTATTTCACCGAATATATCCGCCGCATTCTGGAAAATGAAGATGATGCCCTGGGCGTTAATATTTATCGTGACGGACTCAAGGTATATACGACCCTCGATTCCCGTTTGCAGGCCATTGCCGAAGACATGGTCATGCGTACGGTGCGGGACAATCAGAAGATGTTGAACAAACGCCTGTTTGCCAACCGGGAGGAATTCGAACAGCTGGCCTATCTGGGCATCTATCCCGAAGATTCGGTGAAAATGATGATGGAGGGGAAGTTTCCGCTATATAAGGAATTGAGAAATAAATTACTGGTTCAGACCGCTTTTGTGGCCCTGGATCCCAAGTCGGGAGCCATCCTGGCCATGGTGGGAGGCCGTCCCGATTATCCCGATCAATATAACCGGGCCGTTCAGGCCAAACGCCAACCGGGTTCCGTATTCAAGCCCTTCGTGTACACTACGGCGATAGAAAACGGATATCCGGTGACCAAACAGTTGCTGAATCTGCCCGTAGTCCTGAATGTCATGAATGCCAATGGCGAATACGAAAAATGGATGCCCCAGAATTATGACGGTTCCACCGGAGGTCTGACGACCCTCCGAGAAGGGATACGGATGTCACTGAATCTGATTGCGGTTCGTCTGATTCAGGAGTTGGTCCCGGCAACGGAAGTGAAGAAAATGGCCATTCGCATGGGGATTACAACCAATATTCGGGCTGTAGACGCCATTGCGCTGGGAACGTCCGAAGTCTATCCTCTAGAAATGGTGGCCGCCTATGCCACCTATGCCAATCAGGGTGTCTATTCTAAACCGTTCGGTATTGCCCGGATCGAAGACCGCTACGGGAACGTGATCAAGGAATATTTTCCTGAACAGGAGGAAGTTCTGAGCGCCGAAACGGCCTATGTCATGACCAATTTACTGCAGACTGTAGTGGATGCCGGCACCGGGGGGCGGGCTCGCTGGATGTATCATTTTTACCGGCCGGCTGCCGGGAAGACGGGAACAACTCAGGGCTACAGCGACGCCTGGTTTGTTGGTTATACACCTCAGATTGCCGCCGGAGTCTGGTATGGTGTCGACCAGTACGGTATTTCCCTCGGGAAAGGTCAGTCGGGAACGGTAGCCGCGTTACCGGCCTGGGCTCGGTTCATGCGGGATGGTCATGATTCGCTGCACTATGCCGTGGAAGATTTCATTCGGCCCGAAGGTGTGATTGATGTGGAAATCTGTTCCGTTACCAAAGACCTACCCACACCGGCCTGTCCCACAGAGACGGAAATATTCATTCGCGGCACCGAACCGACCCGGCGCTGTAAAATTCATAAAACGTATTAACGATTGTCCAGAATCTGCTGTGCTTCGCGGCGCACCAGGTAGGAAGAATCCCAGCGCTCCGGGTCATCCAGACCCACAATTTCCCGCAGGCGATTCATGACTGCCACTTTTTCCGGTTCATCGAGAAATCCGAATTGCAGCATTTTCCCCAATCCCCGAATAGCCTTGGAGCGAATCACTTCATTGCTGTGATGACTCTTGGCCATAAAAATATCAACGATTTCCTGAATCTGTTCCGCTGAAAGTCCATCGCGAGGAGTGGATTCCAGCACTTTTCCCAGCGCCCGTACCGCGGTATCCTCGGTTTCCCGTGCCGGACTTTTCACAGCGGCGATGAGATGGGGGATGGTTTTCACAATCTTTGGCGATTTGATTTTGCCAAAGGCATAGAGGGCAAAGGACATATCAGTGATGTTTTCCTTTTCCCGGATGACATCCAGCAGGGGATCGATCGCTTTCTCTCCCATGAGGCCGCAGGTTCGAGCCAGGGCCAGCTCCGCCTTGATGTCCGAATTCCGGACTTTTTCCAGCAGGTGCGGAATGACCTGCGGACCTAATTTTGCGACAATCTGCTGGGCTTCTTCCACAATAGAAGCCAGGTCTGGCACATCAAAGGTATCTATATAGAACAGGGAAGTAAGGGCGTCGACCACCAGGGGGATCTGATCATCTTCCAAAGTGGGTAATGCAGCATCAATTTCCCCCAGGCCTTCCGCCACGATGGCGGGATCCGTCGAACACAGTTTACGGTACATACTATCCATAAATCCCTCCTTCATGATTGCATAATCAGTTGATGTTCTGCGGGAGACGATCCGATGGTCACGGTCCCGCCTAGAGTATCCGCCGCCTGCCGACACCGGGATTCGTCGGCACTGAAAAAACGGAAAACACTTTCCCCGGCCTCGACGCGATCACCGATTTTTGCCAGGAATTCAATCCCGGATGTAGGATCGACAACATCGTCAGTACGCTTTCGTCCACTGCCAAGTTCCACTGTGGCCAGTCCGATGTGATAGGTATCCATGGCCTGAATAATACCGGCGGACGGTGCCGGGACGGTTTGCTCATATTGGGGTCGGTGAATTTGGTCTGGATGTTCGAAGGCTGATATGTCTCCGCCTTGAGCCGTGACCATGCGGTAAAAAGTATCCCGGGCCGCTCCGGACTGAATCAGGGCTTCTAGCCGTTCCCGGGCCTCGGGTCGTGAAAGGTGGGGATGAGCCTGCCGGAGCATGGCTGTTCCCAGGGCATAGGTGACTTCCATCGTGTCAGCTGGCCCCTGACCGTTGAGGCAATCCAGCGCTTCCCGGACTTCACACCAGATGCCGGCGTAGCGTCCCAGGGGCTGGTTCATGCTGGTATATAGAATATCAGTCTTTACACCGAAATGTTCGCCTACATCATGGAGTATTTGCCCCAGAGCGCAAGCCCGGTCCGTCTCCCGCATGAAGGCTCCTGCGCCGAATTTCACATCCATGACTAACCCCTGGATTCCTTCGGCAATTTTTTTACTGAGGATGGAGCCGCAAATGAGGGGGATGGATTCCACCGTACCCGTCACATCACGCAGCGCATACATTTTTTTATCGGCGGGACAGATATCACCGGTCTGACCGATCATGCAGATTCCCACATCTTCCACGATGCGGCGAAATTCCGCCAGGGACAAGTTTACCGACAGGCCGGGAATGCTTTCCAGCTTATCCAGTGTTCCTCCGGTGTGACCCAGGCTGCGTCCGCTGAGCATAGGAATGGCCAGACCGGCGGCAGCCATCAGGGGTCCCAGCACCAGCGAGACCGTATCCCCGACACCGCCTGTACTGTGCTTATCGGCCACGAATTGCTCCAGGTGAGAAAAGTCCATCCGCTTTCCGGAAGCAATCATGACATCCACCAGGGAATGAATCTCATGGATTTCCATCCCATTGAAATAGACTGCCATGAGCAGACTGGCCATTTGGTAATCGGGAATGGAGCCCGAAACGTATCCGGCAATGAATTGCTTTAATTCCGTGTGGGACAGAGACTGACGGTCACGTTTTCGTTTAATTAATTCCGCTGGAATCATGGAATGAATCCCAATGTTATGATGAAAATATCTGTTAAAAATTAGGAATTAACTCTGATCCGGAACACGTTTTTGTTTTTGCAACCAGGCTGGTAAAACAATATCAAATGGTTCCCGCTCCCGGACCGTCCGCAGTGTGAGATAAAGTCCGATGGTACCGAGGACAACATTAGGTGCCCACATACCCACCGTGGGACTGACAAGGGACCGGTCGGCCATTTCCTCCCCGGCGATTAAAAGGATATAGTATACCAGGAAAAAGCCGAAGGACAAGCTGACCCCGACTACAAATCCGCCTTTTTTGGCCAGGACGCCGAGCGGTGACCCTACCAGAATAAAGAGGATACAAGCCACCGGCAGGGAAAACTTTTTGTGGATTTCTACTTCATATTTATTTCGATTCTTGTGATAACTGGCCAGTAGCTTGTATTCATTATTCATTTGTCGCTCCAGGGCCTTCAGTCGTCGCTCCCGTACCTTTTTCTGTGTTTCCGTTCGACTGGTATCTGATTCCAGCAGCAGACGGTATTTCTGTACTTCCACCTGGGCTAGTTGGACGGTGGCGGGGACAATACTGTCCTTGACGGTCCGTTTGAAGCTGTTAGCAATACGGCGATGAACGGTACTGATCCGTTTATCATACCGTTCCAGTTTATCCAGCATCATGGGAATAGTCATTTCACGATCCGACCGATTGGAGGTGTCCCGGCGATTCAGCACCAGATCGTCGGCAGGCAAGATAATGACATTTTTCTCGAACCCGATCCGGCGTAGAGAACCGTAATCATCATTTTTTATTTCCTGGATTTCACCGTCGTAAAGTGTCAGCACCAAGGCGTCATCAATGGTATGAAGGGTGGCCGTATTGGCAATGATATTGGTTTTGGTATCGCGATTATTTTTACTGCTGATAAACACCCGTTCCATGACGTCGCCGGTCTTGCCCTGGATGATCATGCCGTAGTCCGGTAAATCGTCTATAAAATGGCCGGGATTGATATTAAGGCCGGGGCGTTTGCGATAAATGTCTCCCGATAATATGCGGGCCCGAAAATTCATCTCCGGCAGGATGAAATTATTGAAATACGTCAGTGATAGAGCAATAATGAGGCCGAAAAGCAGAGCCGGGCGGATGATGATAAGAAAACTGATGCCGGAAGAACGCATGGCGGTGATTTCATTATCTTCTGACAACCGGCCAAAGGTCATGAGAGCGGCAATCAGGACGGCCATGGGAACCGACAGGGCAATGATCCAGGCCAGATTGAGGAATAGGTATTCGAGGATGACACCGATGGTCAAACCCTTACCCAGGAAACGGTCAATGGCCCGCAGGAGAAAGTTTGTGAACAAGATGAAGGTAATGATCAGCAAGGAGAAAAAAAAGGGCGGAAACATTTCCTTCAGGATATATCGATTCAGCAATCGCATGGCAAAAGTTATTCATGGAAGGGAAGGGATGGAACAAAGTAATGTTATGTTTCGTGCGATAACCTGCCAGTGGAAACCGGACAAACCTGGTAGTCTATTTCCATTGGAGATGGAAGAAAGAAACGCCTAATTTCCGCCGCTCTTTTCGTCTGGAAAAGAGCCGTATGGTGGGTGTAGCTCAGCTGGTTAGAGCACCTGGTTGTGGCCCAGGAGGCCGTGGGTTCAAGTCCCATCACTCACCCCTCAGTACCACCTGCGAGGTGTAGCGAAGTCCGGTTATCGCACCTGCTTTGGGAGCAGGGGATCGGGGGTTCGAATCCCTCCACCTCGACACCTGTTATTATTCCTTTGTCACTTTTGTTTAATGACTAATAAGCCCAACGAACAGAGTTCCGCAGGTTGTGCCCGTGGGTGAATGTAGGGGCGACGATATGTTAGGTTTGATGTATGAAAAATCGTATATCAGATCACGGGGTGCTATGTTAAGCGCCGATCGTGTCCAGGAAAATTTAAGCACTCAGGGAATATCGTCGCTGTATCCTGAATCCATGACAACTGGACATAGGTAGAATGTACCTAAGTAGGGTCGAAGGAGAACTGGTTAAAAACCCTGTTAATCCTTTCTACAAAAAAGAGGTTACATAATCATTTTCTATTTCACGAGCATCAGTTTTCGTACGGAAGATTGTTTGCGGGTACGTAATTCGATGAAATAGACGCCACTACTGTAATCATATAAATTCAGGTTCATCACAATAATGCGTACCTATCGGTCCCTTATGTTTAAATTTCACCAAAAGAGAGGAAAGCAATGTCAACCAGTTTAATATACCATGCCTTGGGCCTGAAGGATCAGCATTATATAAAAACTGAATATAAATCGGGGTCCATCATATTTCATGTAAAGACCAAAGCGAGTAAGCTACGTTGTAGTGTATGTGGCAGCCCTGATGTGATCAAGAAGGGGGCGATTCCTCGGATATTTCGCAGTGTGAATGTGGGGATGAAACCTATTTTCATCAAGATAGCACTACAACGATTGTATTGTAATTCATGCGGAGTTCTTCGTCAGGAGAAGATCAAGTTTGCGGATAAAAAAACGATTTACTCATGCATTTAAGCGATGTGCCATAACCTTATTATCTTTTGGCACGGTTCAGGATGTGGCAGCATATTTTCAGGTGAGTTGGGGGCTAATCAAAGCGATAGACAAAACCCATTTACAGCAGAGATATTCTCGCCACCCCGATTAAAAGATTTAAAATATATCGCCATTGATGAGTTTGCGGTTCGTAAAGGACATCGTTATTATACGGTGGTTATGGATTTAACCACAGGGTCCGTAGTCTATGTTGGTGAGGGACGTTCGGCGTCCACATTAGTCCCTTTTTTAAAACGCCTCAAGGCCTCCCGTGCCCAGATTCCAGCTGTGGCAACCGATATGTGGCCGGCATATATTGATGCCGTAACAATGAAACTTCCACAAGCGAAGATTGTGTTTGATCGTTTTCATATAACACAAATACTCCACCGCCACCTTCAAGATATAAGACGGGAATTATTTCACCAGGAGAAAGGTGCTCTTAAGAAAAATATCTTGAAGGGGACACGATGGCTGTAATTGATGAATCGGTCATCTGTGAGCACCCCCCACCAGAAGAACCGTTTAGAGGAGGCGCTTAGGATTAATAAACCTCTGGTAACCGCTTATTACCTGAAAGAGGAATTACAGTTGTTATGGCAACAGGATTCTGTTGAACACGCCAAAGTATTTTGGGACAATGGGTTGCTAAGGCCATGGCATCAGAGATACCACGACTGAAACAATATGCCCATACGTTGCTTGCGCATCGAACGGATATCTTTAACTGGTTTTTGTATCCCATATCAACCGGGCCTTTGGAAGGAATGAATAATAAAATCAAAGTCCTAAAACGAAAAGCATATGGCTATAGGGATATGGAATATTTTAAACTGAAGATCTACTCGTTGCACGAATCTAGGTACGGGTTATTGCGATGAACCTTAATTTTGGGCAAGTATTATAAAGATTAACAAGGAAAATTATTATTGGAATGCATCGACCGTGTTGCTGCATGGATTGAGACGCTCAATCCACTCCATATACGGCAATTTGAAGTAAAATAGGAATAATTCTTTATCATTAGCCGCCTCATAACTGTTTTATCAAAAAACTTCTTCTAATGGGCACAACTGGTTTCTCTAGAATAAATATAGTGTGGAACCCGGACGATGTTCATCAGGTTCTGTAGGCATTGGATTGGTTGACTGTGGTATGGACTCTCAACTTGCGGAGTCATTGTCCGATAATTGGTATGAGTATAAATTCGGATCATAACTTTATAAGAAACGTTTATTGGAACTTTTGTCTAAGCAAACTAATATTACGGCGTATGATTCGTAAGATTACATCCATATTAACTCTGTTTCTGCTCGTCATGACGACGACGGCGCCCATGCTGGGTGCCCAGGAATCCTGTGACCTGTGTTGCTGTGAAGAGAATATGGATACGTGCATGTTGGGTGAAGCTACTGCCTGCAGCATGGAAATGTCAGAATGTGATACGCCGGTACTGTTACCCCTGGTGGTAGTGCCCCTTACCAAAACGGAACAAAAAGTGAGCCAGGAAATGAATATGGTTCCAGCTGATAACGTTGTAGTTGTTCCCATTGAACCATATATTTCCTATGTTCTGGAATACTTAATTTTACCCCATGCACCTCCTGCCTTTAATCGTCCTCTTTTAATATAGCATTATTCTCCCGGCTTAGCACCTGCCGTTAACCCGGTGTACCTTATTGAATAAATCCTCAATGGAATTGTTCAGTTCACTCACCAAATTGGAGAATAAATTTGTTTACTTACAATTTTAATAGAAATATAATGTTGGTCAGTCTGTTGATCTCGGTCGTCGGGGCGCAGATTTCAGACTGGGACCAGGAATTAAACACCCTGCTGACAACAAATCCGGAAGTGCGTATTGCCGATCGGCAGATTGCTGCCCGGGAAGCGGCCATCAAGGTGGCCGGAACACTGCCGGATCCCAAATTCGAATTTTCTACTGCCCTGGCCCCCGTGGAAACACGGAATGGCCCCATCGAAAACCAGCTTATGCTGGGACAAAAATTTCCGCTCTGGGGGAAACTCAGTCGCCAGGAAAAAATCGCGGTCCTGAATCGTGAACTGGCCCGTCAAAATGCCAGACAGGTGCGGCTGTCCATTATTAACCAGTTTGAAACGCGATTTGCCCAATACGTTCAGATTACCCGATCGCTGAATATTCTGAACGGCTATCGTGCCGAACTGGAATCGTTTCGCAATGTGGCTCTGACCCAGTATTCCACCGGGCAGGGATTGACCCAGCACCCCATTTTGAAATTGCAGATTGAGCAGACGCGGGTGGAGGCCAAAACCAATGATCTTATGGGAAAAAAGGTCGCTGTGTTGGAATCCCTGACACGTCTCTTTAATGAACCGGTGGACACGGTCCGTCTGGCATCGCTGAACTGGCCGCCACGGGAGGAAGAACCTCTTGCCGGCTGGGTTGCCGCCGCAACGACTTCCAATCCTCTGCTCCAATCCTCTCTGATCAAGAAGGAAATTGCCACCGTCACCCGGGAACTCAGTGAAAAACAAAACCTTCCCGATCTGGTGGCCGGTGTGACCTATACGGTGGTAGGACCGACCGATTTGCCCGGTGCCGTCGCCGCCGGTAAAAATGCCCTGGGGGTTAAGATCGGCCTCAACCTGCCGTTATGGCTGGGACGCAATAAGGCACGGGTAGAATCTGCCCGGCAGACGGAAGAAGCCAGTCAGATCACGACTGTTGATGTGGGCAATAAAGTCACGGAGCGGATTGAAACCATTCTGGCCGCTCTGGCCCAGACCGATGAAACGGTGGCCCTGTATGAAAACCGGTTGTTACCGGAAGCGGAACAGATGCTGTCTTCAGCCTATGCCGCCTATAAAACGGGTAAAATCAGTTTTCTTGATTTATTGGACAGTGAACGGATGACCGTCACACTGAAACTGGAATATGAGCGGGTTCTTATGGAACAGCGTATCGGAGAAGCAAATCTGCGAAAAGTTGTCGGACTGTTAAACATTGAGGGATAACATGAAAAAATTAATCATAACGAAAAATCTAGTGATCGGTATAATTATTATCTTCGCTCTGGGGGTTGCGGGGTGTGGATCATCGGAAGATCAGGCCACCGCTCAGGCGGATGCGGCCAGCAAGGAACTCTACACCTGCGGAATGCACCCCAATGTCATCCAGGAGGGTCCCGGTGACTGTCCCATTTGCGGCATGCGCCTCAATCCGCTGAACGGTCCCGGCGAAACAGCTGCTGCTACCGGCGGTTCGTCAGCGTCCTCTTCTTCCGGGGAAAAGAAAATTCTCTATTGGCAGGCGCCCATGGATCCGTCCTACATCAGTCCCAAACCGGGGAAATCCCCCATGGGTATGGATTTGATTCCCGTCTATGAAGGTGAAGAGGCATTCGGCAGTACGGTAAAAATCAATCCCGTTACGGAACAGAATATGGGCGTCCGTACAGCCAAGGTGGAACGGCGTGATCTATCGCTTGCGATTCGTACCTTTGCCGAGGTAGAAACGGATGAAAAACGCGTTTCCCATATTCATACCAAGATATCTGGCTGGGTGGAAAGAACATTTGTTGCCACCACCGGTGAGAAAGTCGTTCGGGGACAGCAATTGCTGGAAATTTACAGTCCCCAGCTGGTGACGGCTCAGGATGAGTACCTGGATGCTTACCATAATCTCCAGATATTGCCGGCTTCCAGTGATTCTGTCCTGCGGCGCAATATGGAAAATATTCTCAATTCGGCCCGGACCCGACTGGAATACTATGATATTTCCAGTGAACAAATCAAAGTATTGGAAGAAACGGGTAAAATCAGTAAAACCCTGGTTATCCAGTCGCCCTATGACGGTTTTGTCATTACGAAACACGTTCTTGACGGCATGGAAGTCAAACCGGGCATGACGCTCTATACCCTGGCCGACCTGTCTCAGGTTTGGATTCAGGCCAGAATCTATGAATCGGAACTTCCCTGGATTGCCCAGGGACAGCGGGCCACGGTGACGTTACCCTACTTTCCGGGTGAATCCTTTGAAGGTATCGTGGATTATATCTATCCCATCCTTGAAACCAAAAGCCGCACCATCAAGGTCCGGCTGGTGGTGGATAATGAGGATCTTCGTCTGAAGCCGGGGATGTACGCCAATGTAACGATCCAAGCCGAGCCGGTGAAAAATGTCGTGGCCGTACCGCAGGAAGCCGTCCTGTTCTCCGGCGAAAGAACCCTGCTGTTTGTGGCCCTGGGTGGCGGACGATTTGCACCTCGTGATATAACGGTGGGCATCCAGTCCGGTGACCATTATTATGAAATCAGAGACGGCCTGAAGCCGGGCGAAACCATTGTTCTGTCCGGACAGTTCCTGCTGGATTCAGAAAGCCGCCTCCAGGAAGGCATCGCCAAGATGCTGGCCAACCGCAAGGCGGGCCAGTCCCAGGAAGAACCGGAGCCCAGCGCATCGGAATCTGAAATGGACATGGATAAACCCATGAAGATGAACATGGACAAGTCAATGCAGATGGACATGAACATGGATCAGCCGATGCAGATGGACGTGGAAAAAACGCACGATAATAATCATAATCATGACATGCCCGCCGTCCCCTTCGGAACGGTGATGGGTGATGAATTGACATATTACACCTGTCCCATGGAAGCCCATTCCTTTGTTAAAATGGCTGAAGCCGGTGATTGTCCCCAATGCGGCATGGCCTTGGTGAAAAAGACGGTTCCGGTGGATGAGAATACCACCTGGTACACTTGTCCCATGCCGGAACACACCTATGTTGTGATGGACGAACCGGGTAAATGCCCCGAATGCGGGATGAACCTGAAGGCCATGTCCACAACATCCGTAACAGATTAAGGCGGGGGATATCATGATTGAAAAAATTATAGAATGGTCCATAAACAATCGCTTCCTCGTGATCCTGGCCATGGTCTTCATCATCCTGGGAGGGTTTCTGGCCATGTCCACCACATCGCTGGACGCCATTCCCGACCTGAGCGATGTTCAGGTCATTATTCAGACCAATTATCCGGGGCAGGCCCCGCAGGTGGTGGAGGATCAGATTACCTATCCTCTGACCACCGCCATGCTTTCCGTCCCATACGCCAAAGTGGTGCGGGGGTATTCCTTCTTCGGGATATCCTTTGTATACATCATCTTTGAAGACGGGACGGATATATATTGGGCTCGAAGCCGGGTGCTGGAATATCTGAATTTCGTATCCGGGCGACTGCCCCAAGGTGTGACACCGCAATTAGGCCCCGATGCCACCGGCGTGGGTTGGGTCTATGAATACACGGTGGAATCGGATAACCACGATCTCCAGGAATTGCGTTCCATTCAGGACTTCTATCTGCGCTACGAACTCATGTCGGTGCCCGGTGTTTCGGAAGTCGCCAGCATCGGCGGTTTCGTGAAACAGTATCAGGTGGAAGTGGATCCCAATAAGCTGCTGGCCTACAACATTCCCCTGAATCATGTGAAAATGGCCATCAAACGCAGCAATAATGATGTGGGTGGCCGTCTGGTAGAAATGTCGGAAACGGAATACATGGTCCGCGGTCTGGGATACATCAAATCCCTGACGGACCTGGAAAATATTCCCCTCAAAGTAGATGACAACGGCACACCGATCTTATTGAAGAATGTCGCTAATATTCATCTGGGACCTGAACTGCGCCGGGGACTAGCCGAGCGGGACGGTATCGGTGAAACGGTGGGTGGCATTATTGTGATGCGTTACGGTGAAAATGCCCTGAAAGTCATCCATAAAGTCCGGGAAAAAATTGAAGATCTGAAAATAGGTTTACCGGAAGGGGTGACGATTAAACCGGCCTATGACCGCTCCCTCCTGATTGAGCGCGCCATTGATAATCTGAAAGACAAACTGTTGGAAGAAAGTATTGTCGTATCTCTGGTCTGTATTCTCTTCCTGCTTCATTTCCGCAGTGCCTTTGTGGCCATATTCACCCTTCCGGTGGGTATCCTCATGGCATTTCTGGTCATGCGCTATCAGGGAATCAATGCCAATATCATGTCGCTGGGAGGTATTGCCATTGCCATCGGGGCGATGGTGGACGCGGCCATTGTCATGATTGAGAATGCACATAAACATATTGAGCGCAACAAGGGGAAGGTGGATCACTGGAAAGTCATTCTGGATGCCTCCAAGGAAGTGGGTCCGGCCCTGTTCTATTCCCTGCTCATCATCACGGTTTCATTCATGCCGGTGTTTACGCTCCAGGCTCAGGAAGGTCGCTTATTCCGGCCCCTGGCATTTACCAAGACGTATTCCATGGCAGCCTCGGCAATACTGGCCATTACCATTGTGCCGGTCCTGATGGGGTACTTCGTGCGCGGAAAAATCATGCCCGAAGAAAAAAATCCTATCAACCGATTTCTCATCAGAATATACCGACCTGTCATTCGTTTTGTCCTGCATTTCCGCAAGACAACCCTGATTGCCGGTCTGGCAGCCATTGCCATTTCAGTCTATCCGCTGGAACATATCGGATCGGAATTCATGCCGCCCCTGAATGAAGGTGATCTGCTCTATATGCCTACCACGGACCCTGGTATTTCCATTACCAAGGCTCGAGAAATTCTGCAACAAACAGACCGGATCATTAAGACATTCCCGGAGGTGGAACGTGTATTCGGAAAAATCGGCCGGGCCGAATCGGCCACCGATCCGGCACCGTTGAGCATGATTGAAACAACCATCACCCTCAAACCCATCGAAATGTGGCCCAAAAGAAAACGTGTCGATCGATTCTATTCTGACTGGTCACTCCCCGATTTCCTGAGCACTCCGCTGGAATATTTCTGGCCGGAAAACCGTGTGGTAACCATTGAGGAATTAACCACCGAACTGAATAACGCCATTCAGTTTCCCGGCCTGACCAATGCCTGGACCATGCCCATCAAGACCCGGATTGATATGCTTAGTACTGGGATCAAAACACCGGTAGGGATTAAAGTGATGGGTTCCAACCTGGATTCGCTGAACGCTCTGGGCGGACAAATTCAGGCTGTGGTACAGAAGATCCCCGGCACCCTGAGTGCCTATGCCGATAAGGTAACCGGCGGAAATTTCCTGGATTTCGAAATTAACCGGGAAGAAGCGGGACGCTACGGTTTGACGGTCGGTGACATTCAAGATATCATTCAATCCGCAGTAGGTGGCATGAATGTGACCTATACGGTGGAAGGTCTGGAACGGTATCCGGTCAATGTTCGTTACAGTCGGGAACTGCGGGATAATATTGAAAAGCTGAAACGCGTCATTATCCCCACACCCACGGGCGCCCAGATTCCCATTTCCCAGGTCGCCGATATTCGCATCAAAAAGGGTGCGCCGGTGATCAAGAGCGAAAACGCCCGTATGACCGGTTGGATTTACGTGGATTTGGCAGGCATCGATGTAGGAACCTATGTCAAGCGTGCCAAACAGGTCCTGGAAGAAGAAGTACAGATTCCCGCCGGATATTCCATTGTCTGGAGCGGTCAGTACGAATACATGGAACGGGCCAATAAACGACTGAAACTGGTCATACCCATTACCCTGGTCATTATTTTCCTTCTGCTGTATTTCAATTTCAAGAATATTACGGAAAGTATCATTGTCATGCTGTCCCTGCCGTTCGCATTGGTGGGAGGAATCTGGTTCATGTACATTCTGGGATATAACATGAGTGTTGCCGTGGGTGTCGGATTTATCGCCCTGGCAGGTGTTGCTGCCGAAACCGGTGTCATTATGCTAATCTACCTAGATCATTCCTATTTCTATCGGAAGGACAATGGGAAAATGAAATCACTGTCAGATTTATACGATGCCGTCATGGAAGGGGCTGTGGAACGGGTACGGCCCAAGATGATGACGGTAACAGCCATCATGGCCGGTTTAATCCCCATCCTGTGGGGAGCTGGAACCGGTTCCCAGGTCATGAAACGCATTGCGGCACCCATGGTGGGCGGAATGATTACTTCAACCATACTGACCCTGGTGGTTATTCCCACCGTGTACTACATCTGGCGTGCCTGGGAAATGAAACATCATGAGAAAGGAGTTGACGTTTCATGAAAGAAATAAAAGCCTATGTCCGTTGTACCAAAGTGGATGAAGTGATCCTGGCATTGAAGGATAAAGGGTTCCATAACATGACGGTTATCGATGTGATGGCACTGGGCCGCGGAATGGTGGATAAACATCATTACAAGTATTCCATTGAATGCATCGAACGTTATTCCACCATTGCCAAACTGGAAATCATCAGCAGTGATGAGGACGCCGGTCAGATTATTGCCATCATCCGAAAAGCGGCCTATTCCGGGGAATCCGGGGACGGATTGATTCTGGCCTCTCCTGTGGAACAGGTTGTCAAAATCCGATCGGGAAAAACCGGGGCCGAAGCTCTGGCCTGAACCGGAGATCATCATGCGAAATACGATCTATATCAAAAACATGGTCTGCGACCGGTGTATCAAAGTCGTAAAGGAAGAACTGGAAAAACTGGGATTGCATATCCTGGATATCCGGTTGGGTCGGGTCATTGTGTCCAATGCAGAAATCATTACCGACGTTTCCGACCTGGAAAAGGTCCTGGAAAACAACGGATTTGAATTGCTGATCGATACGCGGGCGCAATTGATTGAAAATATTAAAACCATCATCATCGATTTGATTCAAAGCGGTGAGGTGGCCCGGCTCAATATCAATGTTTCTGATTATATCGCCGAAAAGATGGGTCAGGATTACCATTATCTGACTCAGCTCTTTTCAGCGGTGGAAAGTATGACAATCGAAAAATACTACATCCTGCAGAAAGTTGAAAAAGCCAAAGAACTACTGGTGTATGATGAATTAACATTAACGGAAATAGCCGACCTCCTTGGTTACAGTTCGGTACAGTATTTATCAAGCCAGTTCAAGAAAGTGACGGGGTTAACGCCCCGTCACTTTAAATCGTTGAAAAAAGATCAACGGATCAGCCTGGATCAAATCAAGGACCGTTGATATGCCTTCTGCCATGCCACAATCATTGCAAACCAATCCCTAATCGGAGGTAATACCGTGGCATCCAAAACCATGAAAATCTTTACCGATCCATTGATTGAACGAAATCCGATCACCTATCTGGTGCTGGGATTTTGTTCGGCGTTGGCGGTGACCGTAAAGCTGGAAACAGCCATTGTAATGACGGCAGCCGTGATCTTCGTATTATCCTTATCCAGTACCTTTGTTTCACTGCTGCGCCACCTGATTCCATCCCGCGTCAGAATCATCGTTCAACTGGTGATCATTGCTTCACTGGTGATTATTACCGATCAGGTGTTAAAAGCCTACCTGTATTCCATCAGCAAACAGTTGTCGGTCTTTGTGGCCCTGATCATTACCAATTGCATTGTCCTGGGACGAACCGAAGGATTCAGCATACATAATTCTCCCGGGAAAGCCTTTCTGGATGGTCTGGGGAATGCGGTAGGATATGGCATCGCACTGGTTTCCGTGGCCTTTTTCCGGGAATTGCTTGGCTTCGGGTCATTGTTCGGATGGACCATCATTCCCGAATCCTTTTATGCCGCCGGCTATCAGAATACTCTGTTGATGATTCTGGCTCCGGGAGCATTCATCATTCTGGGATTATTGGTTTGGTTGCAGAACGCCCTTTTACCCGATTTACAAAAGAATCTGCCGGCTGAGGGCCATGGAGGACACGGATCATGATGGAACATTATCTCAGCCTTGCCCTGCGCTCCATTTTTACCGAAAACATTATTCTGGCCTTTTATCTGGGGATTTGTCCTTTTCTGGCCATTTCCCGGAAAGTGGAACCGTCCATCGGATTGGGGCTGGCAGTAACCTTTGTCCTGACCATAACCGCACCGATGAACTGGGCGATTAACTATTATTTTCTGAATGACGGGGCCATGGCCTGGTTAGGCTTCCCGGATATCGATCTGAGCTATCTGTCCTACATTGTGTTCATTGCCGTCATTGCCGCCACCGTCCAATTACTGGAAATGGTGCTGGATCGTTTCAGTCCGGCCCTTCATTCCGCTCTGGGAATTTTTCTCCCCCTGATCGCCGTCAATTGTGCCATCCTGGGTGTATCGCTGCTGCTGATTGAACGGAATTATAACCTGATGGAATCCACCGTGTATGGTTTCAGTTCGGGGTTCGGCTGGTTTCTGGCGATCATTACCATGGCGACGATCCGGCAGAAGATGCGGTATTCCAATGTACCGGTGGGATTACGCGGTCTGGGAATTACCATGCTGGTCACCGGACTTCTATCCATGTCATTCATGGCATTTTCGGGAATCGACCTTTAGGATAAATAATGATTAAAATGAAACAAGAATATTTACAGGCAATAATCAAAGAAATATTACGGCGCGGAATTATCATCTTCGCCCATGATTTCTACAGCGAAACCCAAGAGGAGATTTAAAATGAAAGATCCAGTATGTAATATGGATATAAACCCTGCCACTGCTGCCGCCAAGGCAACGCACGAAGGAAAAGAATATTATTTTTGCTCTTCCCATTGTCATGACAGCTTTGTGTCTCACCCCGATCAATATGTGACCAGTGCGAAAAAAGCGGAGAAAGATGAATCCGCAACGGCGCATAATCACCGTTGTTGCGGCGGTTCTCACGATGCTCACCAGCAACATGACAAGCAGGCCAAAAAACATAATCATCAAGCCGGGAAGAAAGATCAGATTTACACCTGTCCCATGCATCCCGATGTCCAGCAGCCCGGTCCCGGTTCCTGCCCGAAATGCGGCATGGCCCTGGAACCGTTTGTCCCCGTGACAACCCGAATAGATTCGACGGAATATGTCTGTCCCATGCACCCTGAAATTGTAAAAAATGAACCGGGGGAATGCCCCCTCTGCGGTATGGCTCTGGAAGCCAAGACCGTGACGGCGGAGGAAGAGGGAAATCCGGAACTGAAGGATATGACGAAACGGTTTATTTTCAGTACGATTCTTTCCGTGCCGCTGGTCCTGCTTACCATGGCGGTCATGTTTACCGATCAGCCGTTAATTGGCGGTGGCTGGCAACCCTGGATTGAACTGTTACTGGCTACGCCGGTCGTTCTCTGGGGCGGTGCCCCCTTCTTCGTTCGGGGCTGGCGTTCCATTGTCAGCTGGAATCTGAATATGTTCACCCTCATCGGAATCGGTACCGGTGTCGCGTATGGCTACAGTCTGATTGCGACGATCTTCCCCCATATTTTCCCCGCTGCGTTCCGCGGACCGGATGGAAATGTGGAAGTGTATTACGAAGCTGCGGCTGTCATTGTAACCCTGGTCCTCTTGGGACAGGTCCTCGAATTACGAGCCCGGGATAAAACCAGCAGTGCCATAAAGGCTTTGTTGGGTCTGGCGCCGAAAACGGCCCGGATTGTCCGGGAAGACGGCTCGGAAGAGGATATTCCTCTGGATCAGGTCAAGGAAGGTGACATCCTCCGCGTTCGTCCCGGTGATAAGGTCCCCGTTGACGGTGAAATTATCGAAGGCAGCAGCACTCTGGATGAATCCATGATGACGGGAGAACCCCTGCCGGTGCAAAAAGGTGTCGGTGATAAGGTTACCGGTGCCACGGTCAACGGAACCGGATCATTCCTGATGCGGGCTGAGAAAATCGGCAGTGATACATTGCTGTCCCGTATTGTCCAGATGGTGAGTGAGGCGCAACGCAGCCGGGCTCCCATTCAGGGACTGGCGGATAAGGTATCGTCCTATTTTGTTCCGGCCGTGGTCATTATCAGTATCATTACATTTATTATTTGGGCGTTTGTCGGACCCGAACCTCGTCTGGCCTATGCATTGGTTAATGCCGTGGCCGTTCTGATTATCGCATGTCCTTGTGCTTTAGGCCTGGCAACGCCCATGTCTATCATGGTTGGCACCGGTCGCGGGGCCATGGCGGGTGTATTGATTAAAAATGCCGAAGCCCTGGAAATAATGGAAAAGGTCAACACCTTGGTGGTGGATAAAACCGGCACGCTTACGGAAGGGAAACCGGCCGTAGTAACCATCAAGACCACCGGTGTTGTCACGGAGAATGAATTGCTGCAGCTGGCCGCCAGTCTGGAACAGGGCAGTGAACATCCGCTGGGTGAAGCCATTGTGGCCAAAGCCCGGGAAACCGGATTGTCCATCGTGAAATACGAAGCATTTGATTCAGTGACCGGTAAAGGGATATCCGGAACCGTCAGTGGTCGGGTGGTCAATATCGGAAACCGCCGCTACATGGATGAATTGGGGATCGATGTTGGTTCCATGGGTGAAGAAGCGGATCGCCTGCGGAAAAAGGCCGAAACGGTGATATTCATTACAGTGGACTGGCAACTGGCCGGCATCATGGGCATTGCCGATCCCATCAAGGCTACCACTCCCAAGGCCATCAAGGCCCTGCAGAAGGAAAAAATTCGGGTGGTGATGCTGACCGGCGACAATCGCGCTACGGCTGAAGCCGTCGCACAGCAATTAGGTATCGATGATGTGGTGGCGGACGTCATGCCCGACCGGAAAAATGAAGTAGTAAAAGAATTACAGGCGAAGGGCCAAATCGTGGCCATGGCGGGCGATGGTATCAATGATGCCCCGGCTCTGGCCCAGGCTCACATTGGAATTGCCATGGGCTCCGGTACGGATGTCGCCATCGAAAGTGCTGGAATCACCCTGGTGAAAGGCGATCTGAATGGCATCGTCCGGGCTGTGTATCTCAGTCGCGGTACCATGCGGAATATCCGCCAGAACCTGTTCTGGGCCTTTGCCTACAACGCCCTGGGCGTACCGCTGGCCGCGGGAGCTCTCTATCCCATTTTCGGATTGTTGCTCAGTCCCATCATCGCGGCTGCTGCCATGAGTTTCAGTTCCGTATCAGTGATTGGAAATGCCCTGCGGTTACGGACCCTGAAACTATAGGAAAAGGAGATCAATCATGGCCAGAAAAACCAAGCCAAAGAAGGGGGCAAAACAACGCACGGAAAGTGTGGCCGGATATGCGGCCGTAAGCGCAATCCTCCTGGCCGTGGGAATCTGGATCGGCAGCATTGTTCAAAACACTCAGCACACACCGATGCAGGAGAAAGCACAAGCCTTGCCGGTCGTTTTCAGTCCGCAGACGGTGGCCATCGCCGAACAGTTTAAATGTTCCTGTGGCTCATGTGACGAAGAAAATCTGAATGCCTGTACCTGTCCGACGGCCATTTCGACCAAAAAATTCATTGAGTCGAATCTGCGCAGCGGGTCAACCATGGCCTACGTCGTGGAGCTGGTTAAAAACATGTACGGTCATGCCATTAATTAATAGAAAAGGAAAAATTTGATGAAAAGAAAATTAAGTATCCTGCTCGGAATCATAGCCCTTCTATGGCTGGCGACGGGTTGTAACAATAATAACGGGGACGCCCCGGAAATTGTCAGTATTTCACCCCCGGATGGTGCCACCGAAGTGGCCCGGACAACGGCGGTTGAAGTGACGTTCAGCGATCCCATGGATACCGGATCCTGTGAATCGCGATTTGGAATATTTGCGGGACAGTTGAGTACGATCCCGGAGAGTATGATGGGTCGGATGGCAGGACAGTTCAGCTGGAACGGTGAGCGGACGGTCATGACCTTTCATCCGGATACGCTGATGGATTCCACCCAGTATTCGGTTTGTCTCCAATCGGGAATGATGATGGACAGTGATCACGGCGAAGGAATGATGATGTCGGGAATGCAGGATCATGGCATGGAAGTCGAAGAAGGTATTATTTCCTTTTTCACTACCGCTGCCCGTACCTCACCCCGGATTCTGTCGGTCACTCCGGCAGCCGGAAGTACGGGGATCAATCCCATGACAACCGTGGAGATTCGGTTCTCGGTTCCCATAAATCATAATTCGGTGGAAAGCCGGATTGAGTTACATCAGGGTGAATTGACGGAAATGCCCATGATGGGTATGATGTCGGGCCTGGATGGCAGTTATACCTGGAACGAAACCGATATGACCATGGTATTTGATCCCGATTCCATGTTAATGGATTCAACGATGTATACGTTGTGTCTCATGGATGGCATGGAAACGATGCAGGATGGCCATCAGACCATGATGTCAGAGATGATATCCATGGGTGACCAGGTTAACGGTGGTGTTTTCATCGCCTTTGTTACGGAATAAACAGGAAAGGAGAACACAATGTTGTTTCTCGCAGATACAGCCTTTGCGCTGGAATTAATCGCACTTGGAGTTGGGTTTTTTGTTTTACTGAAAGCCCAGAAAGATGAAACGGGTTCTTATCGGGGACTGGGTAGAGTCCTGGGATATTTTATCCTGATATTAGCCTTCTTTGCCCTGCTTTGCACCAGCTACTACGCCGTAAGGAATTGGGAAGACGGTCGTTTTCAGTCCCGGGCTCCGATGATGGACGCCATGATGGGTTCCATGCACGGCGGACCGATGATGGGAATGGGCGCCGGTTGTGGTATGAAGGCCGGTGGCATGCACGGAAAAGATGGCGACAATTGTCCCATGATGGATAAAAAAGGCGGCATGATGAAAGGAAAAATGGAACATAAGGGTAAAATGATGAATCATGACGGCATGATGGGGGATAACGGTGGTATGATGGGCGACTCTCCCACAGACCAATAACGGTGACTTAATTCTCATAAGACAGGACACAATGATGAAATACAGTACGAGTCGGTTTTTACTGACAGTGATCTTCCTGATGATTACATTTCTGCCGGCGCAAATGAAGCACGACATGACGCCCTCCGTTTCAGAACCGGGACCCGTCACACCGGCAGCAGCGAAATATGTCTGCATGGGCATGGGTGAAGACCGGTTATTTGATAAGGAATTGCTTCCGGCTGTGGTGGGAGATAAAACCTATTACGGCTGTTGCAAGGGCTGCCAGTCACGCTTACTGGAAGATGCCGGTCTGCGGGTGGCGAAAGACCCGGTAACCGGCGCGACCGTCGATAAGGCTGTTGCTGTCATCGGGGCCCAAAAGGACGGCTTGATCCGCTACTTTGAGTCCCCGGCCACCATGGCGCAGTATAATGCGCGTTTTTCCCGGAAATAATGAAGGAAATGAAAAATCGGGACGCTCAACCAAGAAAGAAAAGACCATGAGCTATTATTTTAGTAAAACAATCCAGGCTTATTTTGCCGAAGCCATCGATCAGGTGACCGCTGCCCTGGCAGAGGAAGGATTCGGAATCCTTACCCAGATTGATGTGCAGGCAACGCTGAAGAAGAAACTGGATGTGGATTTCAAACCCTATGTCATTCTGGGGGCATGTAATCCGCCCTATGCCTATAAGGCGCTACAGGCGGAAGAGAAAGTAGGAACCATGCTGCCCTGCAATGTGGTTGTCATGGAACAAGCACCCGGTGAAGTCGAAATCGCTGCGGTGGATCCCCTGGCATCCATGCAGTCCATTCAGAACCCCGGACTGGCAGGGATTGCCGGAGAAATCAGGGATAAATTGCAATCCATCATTCAGGGCTTGTAAGACAAACAATTTCACAACACACAAGGAGTCACAATGCGTAGAATACTCATACCGGTCATGCTGATCATGTCGATTGGACTGGTTTCCGGTCAACAGAAAGACAAAGATCAGGATGATCATACCATGGATAAAACCATGATGCAAAAAATGGAAAAAGGCCAGAAAGAACACAAGATGGATGGCAAAATGATGAAGAACATGGATCATGATAAAATGATGGAAAACATGAAACATAAGAAAGGAATGGCTATGATGGAATCCGACAGCGAAGCCCTGTATTATACCTGTCCCATGGAATCGCATAAAAATATTCATAGCGATGAACCGGGTAAATGTTCGGAATGCGGGATGGCGTTGGTTGCCGTCAAGAAAGCAACTGCGGAAAAAGCGGAATTTTACGTCTGTCCCATGGCGTCCCATTCCAATACCCGCAGCAATGAACCGGGCAAATGTTCAGAGTGCGGGATGGAGATGATTCCGGCAGCGCTGGAGAAAAACTGATTTGCTGATCCCCGGCCGGTGTAATTGGAATAATTCTTTTGACTCCTGCCTGCGGCAGTTCAGGGTGTAAACGCCCCGGACCATACCTCCGGTAAAACAGCCGGTATATTTTTCCGAATTTCGTCGGATTATAGGGGAAATTAACCCTTTTTCCCGTCGGATACCGGAGGAGTGGGTTTATAACCGGTTTCTCCAATAGAGAGAAACAGCGATGATCGTTTAATGCAATCATGGTGGGAGAATGCGTGTAAGATCGACAGACACCCTGTGTTTAATGAAGAAAAGGAGTGAGAAATGAATTTTTTACCAACCTGGATGCCCAACCTGCATCCGCTGATTGTACACTTCCCTGTAGGGATCCTCTTATTGGCCTTGTTGCTGCAAGGCGTGGCCCTGTTTCTGAAGGAATCGTATTGGCGTACCGTAAACGGTATCATTCTGGGTATCGGCATCCTGAGCCTGGTGGTGACCTGGTTTTCCGGAAGAATTGCCGTCGATTCGGTCCAGATACCATTCCTGGCCAATGAAGCCGTAATTGAACATTCCGACCTGGCCCTGTGGACATTATTATTCTTCCTGGCCTACGGTATTCTGTATCTGCTCTATTGGTATCGACAGACCTGGCAGGGAAAAAAGGGAGACGGACTTCTCCTGGTTACCGGTTTGCTGGGCGCCGGGCTTCTGGCTGCCACCGCCGATCACGGGGGACGATTGGTCTATCAATACGGTCTGGCGGTTGCGGGGATTGAATCCAGTGAAAGCGTTGTACAAGAAGAAACAGAACACTACTTCAACCTGTCACAGGAAGGAAACTGGACCTGGACACCGGGGGAAAACGAATCTGATGATTGGGTGGATCAGGTACAGTGGCAGGTCGGATCGCCGGACGATATTTCTCTGGCCGTCGAATCAAAGCCGGAACTGGGGACACATTTGGCTTTTTATCCGAAGGAGAAACCCGTGTTGTTCGTCATGGGGGATACTTTGGCCGCCGTTCAGATCGATGTCACCGTCGATTTATCCGGCTTCGACGGAAATTTCCAGATTCTGCATCATTTCAACAATATGAAAAATTATGACTTTTTATCCCTGACACCTCAGGTGGCTGAAATGGGTCGGATGGAAGACGGAACACCGAATATAGAAACCAGTGGCGAATATGTTTTGGCCGGTCCGGCAAAATTATCGGTCATTGGTATGAAACGCCATTTTCGCTTCCATGTAAATGATAAATTGGTTCTGCACAGCCACGCCGGTGATCTGCCACCCGGACCGGTGGGTATATATATGAACGGCACCGGAGTTATCAGAATAAAATCCATTACGGTACAAACCATGGACAAGGAAGGCCATGATGACTAAAGCACTCATAACCGTTTTTACTGTATCCCTGTTGGTGCTTTCGTTCCTTCAGGCGCAGGATATCATGGGAAAAGAAAAGGAAAGTACGATGAAAATCGAAAAGCAGATTGTGGAAGCATCCTGCGGTGAATGTCAGTTTGGACTGGAAGGAACTAGTTGCGACCTGGCCATTCGCGTGGACGGTAAGGCCTATTTTGTCGATGGAACCCACATTGATGACCACGGCGACGCCCATGCCGATGACGGTTTCTGTGAAACCATTCGCCGGGCGGAAGTATCAGGCGAACTTCGGAACGGACGGTTCCAGGTTTCCTATTTCAGAGTACTGCCGTCGCAGCCGGATTCAACCACCAACCGGGTTCCGTAATTCACAATGATGGCCGTCGTTTTCCTGTTGTCTTTTCTATTGAATTTTGTCTGGGAAATGTGGCAAATGCCGTTTTTCCGCTTTACGGCCGAACAATCCTATACCGCCATGAACTGGATGTGTACCCGGGCCAGTATTGGTGACGGGCTCATTTCCGTTTTGGCCTATCTGACGGTTCGCTATCGTGATGACGCTCCGGACTGGTACCGTTCGCCCGGAAAAAGCCAGTATGTCGTATATCTGTCCGTGGGGGTTCTCCTCACCATTGTATTGGAATGGATTAATATCTATCTTCTGGGCCGATGGGATTATTCACCGCTGATGCCCGTCATTCCCGGTATAAATGTAGGTATCATTCCGGTTTTACAATGGCTTATTGTTCCGCTGGTATTGCTCTATGTCTTGAACCAGGGCGAACGCCGTCTGACAATGAGACGTTAGGGAGATGCTTTTCCCGAGTTTCCGATTGTTCAAACAGTCGTAAATTGCCAGTCAGCAACAAGGAGAAATGAGAATGAACATTATCAATATTCTACAAGGATTTGGGAAATCCATTTTACCCGGTTTAATCATGCTGTCATTGGTTGTGGGACAATCGGCCATCGTGATATTGCAGCCTACAGAGGGGAGTTCGGTGCAAGGCATTGTTCGTTTTTCTCAGGCTGCTCACGGTATCAGAGTTACCGGAACGATTAGCGGATTAACAGCCGGTCCTCACGGATTTCATATTCATGAGTACGGTGATTGCACCGATCCAGCCGGGAAGTCGGCCGGGGGTCATTTTAATCCCGCCGGTGCTCCTCACGGCGACCGTGGTCAACCGGCCAATAAACGGCATGTGGGAGATTTAGGAAATATTGTGGCGGATAAGAAAGGGATTGCTCAGATCGATTTCATTGATCCGTTGTTAAGCTTCAGCGGTGACAATAATATTATCGGTCGGGCCGTGGTGGTCCATGCCGGTCGAGATGATCTCACGTCCCAGCCTTCAGGGGCTGCCGGTCCCCGGTTGGCTTGTGGTGTCATTGGCCGGGCAAAACAATGATAATCGATCCGGAATGGCAGGCTGGAGACATTTTTTCAATCAGGTACGTGGTAGTTTTTCATATCAGAGCGGTTATTACATGAAAACATTACTATTAATCGTATTTTTACTTGCTTTTGGACCTGGCCAGAACAGAGAAGAAAATATGAAAGAAACTAGAATCGCTACATTTGGTTCGGGATGCTTCTGGTGTACCGAGGCAGTGTTTGAGAAAATCCCCGGTGTGATGGATGTTGTATCCGGCTATTCCGGTGGAACGGTGGAAAAGCCTTCTTACCGGCAGGTATCGTCTGGAAAAACCGGCCATGCCGAAGTGTGTCGCATTACGTATGATCCCCAAGAGGTTTCATACGCAGAATTACTGGATATCTTCTGGCATAGTCATGATCCCACCACCATGGATCGTCAGGGGGCCGATGTAGGTTCCCAGTACCGATCCGTTATTTTCTATCATGATGAAGAGCAACGAAAGATTGCGGAAAAATCACTCCGGGAAATGGATGCCAGCGGTACTTACCCCAAACCGATTGTTACGGCCATTGAAGCGGCCGGACCCTTTTATCCGGCGGAAGATTATCACCAGGATTATTTTCGGAACAATCCCAATGCACCGTATTGCGTTTTTGTGATTAAACCCAAATTGGATAAACTGGATAAAACCCTGAACTGAAAGTATACTATAAATTCATCTGAATACAGGGAGTATGATATATGAAAAAACCCAAACTGGAGCACGCCATACGGCTGGCCGTGAAATGCCATGCCGGACAGAAGGATAAAGGCGGGAATCCCTATATTTTTCATCCCTTGCGTGTCATGATGAAAATGGAAACCGAAGATGAACGGATCGTCGCCGTCCTGCATGATGTGATCGAGGATTCCGATATCACAACCAGGGATTTGCGGAAAAAGGGGTACCCGAAGAAAATCGTGGAAGCTGTCGATGCTTTGTCCAAACGCAAAGGCGAACGGTATAAATCCTACCTGAAACGTGTTTCCAAATCGAAACTGGCGGTACGGGTCAAACTGGAAGACCTGACCGACAATATGAATTATCGTCGTCCGGCGGGTGTAACCGCTCAGGACAGAGATCGTCTTCTGCGCTATAAAGAAGCGTTTGAATTCCTGAAAGAATAATCGTGTCCCGCCATATTGTCCTGGCCGGGAGCGGCCATGCCAATCTCTATACACTGAAACGGATTGCCCGCTTGCAGGAGGCCGGCGCCACGGTCACGGTGATTAACCCCGATCGTCATTTATATTATTCCGGAATGGCTCCCGGTTATCTGTCCGGTTTCTATTCCCTTGACGATATTCGCATCGATGTGAGGAAAATTACCGAACAGGCCGGTGCCACTTTCCTGGAACAAAAAATAGTGGCAGTCGACGCTGAAGCCCATGAAGTGGAATTGGATAACGGCCAAAAGATCAAATACGACATTATTTCCTTTGCCACCGGGAGTGGCGTGACATCTCCCACTACAGATGATGGTGCCACTCAGGTACACACGGTAAAACCCATTGCCAAACATCCGGCATTGCAATTACAAATCATGCAGGAAAAACCGGAAAATATTCTGATAGTCGGCGGCGGGCCGGCCGGTATCGAAATGGCCGGGGCCATCCGGCGGTTATGTGATCGACACCATCCCGGCGCCAAGGTTACCTTGGTCACGGCAGGGGAGTCTGTCCTGCGACACTTTCCCAAACGTGTGGTTCGTTGTGTGGTTGAAAATTTCACTTCAAGGAAAATAAAGGTTAAAACGCATTCTCCCGTGAACCATATTACGGCCCGGATGCTGAAACTGGAAAACGGCGATTCCTTGTCTTATGATGTAGCCTTAATTGCCACCGGAATTCAACCCTATCCTTTGTTTACCGGTACGACCTTGCCACGAAATACCGACGGTTCGCTCCGTGTCAATACTCACCTGGAAGTAGTTGGCCACCGTGGAGTTTTCGGAGGTGGCGATTGTGTCAATTTTCGCGAAAATCCGCTGGATAGGGTCGGTGTTTATGCCATTCGCCAGGGACCGGTCCTGTTTGACAATATTCTACGCTCCTTGACAGGAAAACCTTTGCGTCACTTCCGACCTCAAAAGCGGTATTTGCTGTTGTTTAATCTGGGGGACGGAAACGGAGTGTTTGTTCGGAACGGACTGGTTTTTTCCGGGGGTTTGCCCATGCGGTTGAAGGATAGGATTGACAGTAGTTTTATCCGGGATTATGCCTTACAGTTGAATGAGTAGTATCCCGACAGTTATGCCCAGCACATTAGCCACCAAATCGCGACGGCTAAAAAAGCCATTCTTTTTTTCCCGGTCGTAGATTTCTTTCCCAATCCCCGCCAGAAAAGCCGATCCCATCGATAATGGCAAGGCTTCAGATGCGGAAAACTGCAATTTGGATTCCAGTAAATATTGCGATGAAAGTGTCCACAGACATGATACGGTGAAGTGCTGGACTTTGTCAAACCCCATCCAGGGATCATATCGTACTGTATCCTTTGTTGTATCGACTGGTATGGCGGTGACTTGGGCTGTGATGATCCGGGGAAGCATTACCAGTCCCAAAAGAATCATTCCCAGTTTCCACCGTGATGATATTCTATGCATAATTTTTCTGTCGCTGGAAAAACAACGGATATAAATTACATTCATGTCGCAGCCAGTTCCATCATTGGCAGATATTCTGAACCGAGTTCGTCGGGATCAGGATCATGGCAGTCGCATGATTGCCTGCCACATGCTGCAGGACCTGGAGCGTTGGGCGCAATCCAACCAGTATGATCGGCAGACCATGGAAGAGTTCCTTACGGCCCTGAATTCCATTCGTCCGGCCATGTCCGTCTTTGCCTATCTGGCCCGGGAATTATCTTCCGGTCTTGACTCATTACATCAATTTCCGGACCGCATTGCGGCCTTGCACCGGCAGTTGCAGGATTGTGACCAGATCATCGGGCGCCTCTTTAACGCTCTGTGTCAGGATAAACATTACACCCGCGTTCTCACTCATTCCCGCAGCTCCACCGTGGAGACCGTCTTGCGTCAGGCTGGAAAGGAAGGGTTCCTGGAAATGGTGTATTGCACCGAATCACGCCCGGGATACGAAGGATTGGGACTGGCCCGGAGCCTATGTGAAATTGTTCCGGTGACATTGATTACCGATACCAATATCATGCGCATCATTCCGGAAATCGATTGTGTTATCCTGGGTGCCGACGCGGTGGATGCCCTTGGGAATATCCGCAATAAAGTGGGCAGCCGGATGATGGCGTTACTGGCAAGGGAAGAGCATATTCCCGTTATTGTTTTGGCCGATAAGAGTAAATGGTTATCCGAATTGTTACCGAAGGATGGCGAAGAGCACGACCCGGCGGAACTGGGACATGGTATATCGGGTATTACGGTTCTGAATACCTATTTTGAAAGTATAGAACAATCTCTGATTACCACCATCATATCAGATAAAAAGGAGGAAGAATGAAATCAGGTATTGTGAAAGAATATGATCCCACGAAAGGATTTGGCTTTATTAGCGGTGATGACGGGGAAGATTATTTTCTTCATGTTAGCGGATTACGTCCCCATCTGCAACAACGAGGCGTGAGACCGGGACAGCGGGTGGCATTTGATGTGGATTTTGATATGAAGGGCGATAAGGCGATCAACGTAAAGATCATTTAGTCCGGCTCCCGGCGCGAGAACCCCATCAGATTAAAAGCCTATTTTCAGGCCGGATACCTGAAAAGTGGTCCAGGCATCACCGCGCAGCGTGGATTGCCACATGGTATAAAGTGAAATCTTCATACCCCGGATCATCCCCGGTTTGATCCCCAGGTAAATCCGGTTGGTATTGAAGTCATCGATGGAAAAATCGTAGAATATTTCATCTGCAATATAGAATGAGAAACGGGAGGAAAACGGCAGGGGGAATTGCTGAGTCAGCAAGGTCCGATTTCGGAAAGCAGTTTGATCGGTAAAAATACGGTATTCCAGACGATTGCGCAGGCTGGAGGTAACATTTCCCGTTTTACGCTTGAAAATGAATTCCACATTGGGACGATGTTCCCGTACCCAGCCTTCCGGTTTGAGGCTGAATATCTCCCGGAAACTGACACCGGCCGTTAATCCCGACGACAGAGGAAACCGATAGCGTAAATCGCTGTGAAAATAGTATTGCTGCGAACCGTGTTCCCGAAAACGTGAATCGACATCAAGAGAAATGGTTCGGTCGTTGGCCAAAGATTTTACCATGGTCTCAGTGTGCCAGAATTGGTAGTCGGTCATACTGGAGGCCAATAACAAGGTTGATAAAAGGCTGAGAAGAATAAATGGTTTATGCATGCCAGTCCAGATAGGGATTTTGGGTTAACTGTACATTCAAATATTTGGGATCATTGGTGACGTCCTCTACAACCCAGTCGGGCAATGTGATGTCCTGATCTTCGGTTTTCAGCTCAATTTCAGCCACCACGAGTCCCGCATTGACTCCCAGGAATTCGTCTACACTCCATTGAGCCCCGGCGTATTCCACCGTATAACGGTATTTTTCTATCAAGGGTTTCAGGCAAAGATGTTCGATGAGAAAACGTGCATCTTCCGACGGGATGGTATATTCGTATTCCGGACGCGTAATCCCCGTGGCGGAACCCTTGATGGTGAGGAAACCCCGATCGTCTGCCAGCCGCACCCGGACGGTCCGTTCGCGATCCAGGGACAGATAACCCTGCCGGATAAAAACGCGTTGCTGTTCATTCCGCCAGGCGTTGCCCGCTACCAAGTATTTGCGTTCAATTTCCGTCTTCATGTTCAGTTGCCAGATGAGCTGTATCGAATCATGATAAAAGTTGCAACTGAAACAGCCAACCCGCAATAAAAAGGTTCCAGGGCCGCAAATGGAGGACCAATCCAGATGGAAAGCAGCCACCATGCACTGGCAGAGACGACGGGCAATATCAGAAGTAGCCGGGCCTGGAACGGAGAAACGGAACAGGAAGTGAAGGTCATAATAAAAGGTAGCAGTAACCCGGGGATGATGAGGGAACCGATGGTATACCAAAGTCCAACTACCGAAGGAATACTGGCGGCCAGGATCACGGAGAGTAAGGCCATGACAGCCAATCCCTGCCGGGTCATATCCACGCTGGAAAGATTCGACAACTTAGGTACGGCTTTCCGGATTCGCCACAGGATGTCACGACCGAACGTTACCGCACTCAGGAGTCCCAGCGAATCGATGGTGGACATGATGGTGGCAAGTAATCCTGCCAGGAATAGTCCGTATATAAAGGGAGGGAGTATAGCCTGTCCCAAGGCGGGAAATGCAAAAAGAGGTGTAGCATCGGGTAAAATGACTCTGGCGTAAAAGCCGGCGAACAGGGTCAACATATCAAATAGAAACCAGAAACCAATGGCAATGATGATACCCCGGGCAGCAGTCTTTCCTGACCTAGCTGCGGCAGAACGCTGGTAAAAGCCGGGATCGATAAACGTCCACAGGGCAATAAAAAACCATACCAGAATATAGGAGATAGAGTTTCCTCCGGTCGGTTGCCGGTGGGTAACCGGAAGTGCGTCCCAGACCGCCAGCGGAGATCCGGCCTTCTGCCAGGCGAAAGCAATGATCAGGATAAAACCGATATACATGAGAATAAACTGAAAAATATCCGTGCGGACCACCGACCGAAAACCGCCGTACCAGATATATGCCAGACTGGTGCCGGTGGCCAGAATCAATGCCAGTCCACTTTCCATTCCTGTTATGGATTGAACGAGAACACCGATACTCAGGATATAGGGTGCCGGACTGGCGATAAACAGAATGAATACGGCCGCAATTACGGCGCTTCCATTATCGTACTTCTTAGCAAAATGGTCAGGGATGGAAATAAGACGGGCAGAACGGATCCGCGGGGCCAGAAACAGGGCGAATAAGAGGGCGAAAAGATAATAGGGCAAACCGAAGATAACCCAAGTTTGTAGTCCGTAACGGAAGGTGTTTTCACCGACGCCCAGGATGCCACCGTACCAGGTGCTGACAAGGGTCATTACAAAACCCGGCAGACTGAGACGGCGTCCGGCCAGAATATAATCAGTATCACTTTTTTCCGAACGATGACTGCGACGGAAACCCAACCACAGGAGAATCGCCAGGTAAAGAAAAAGGGCCAGTCCGTCAAGAGGTGTCAGATTCATACCGGGATATCAGGATGAATCAGAAATAATAATACCGGGTGGGTCACCTTCACCGTTATCCGCTCGCGGATGGTTCGGTTACTAATACCACCGGTATAAGATGGCAGGGGCTGGTGGGATAAATCCCATTGCAATCCATTGGTTGTGATTCTGGTTTCTGGCACCGGTGCGATAAGGGAAATGGTTTGTCCGACGGCTACGGACAGGGAATAGATATCATGTACCGGCCAGATCGTGGCGGTATCGGTCACGCCGCGAATTGTGAGTCGATCGCCCCAGTTCAACAAAGCCAGGAGATTTACCAGGTGATGATCTTCCCGGCCACCGGATATACCCAGGATGGTCACATCTGTGAACCCTTGGTCCGCACACCAGCGTAAGGCTTTTTCATAGTCGGTATCATGCTGATCGGGAATGGGAATTTGATTCACGGAGTCCGGAATGCAGGTCGGAATGCTGTCCATGTCGCCAATGACATAATCCGGTGCCAGACCGTGGTTCAGTAACCCGGCAACAGCACCGTCGGTACAGAGTATGGGATGCTGGGAGGAAAGCAGGGCCAGGGGCCGGGGATGGCTGGGGAAAGCCCCGTTTGCCAGAACCAGAATACGTTTTCTATTCATGATTGCTGATTGCGGTCCAGTCGGGATCAAAACTTTTCCTGTATCCTTTGCGAATTTTTACCTTCAGTGTTTCCCGGGCTTGTCGCATTTTCGTCGTATAGGCGGCGGAATAGAACCAATCCTTGATTTTGCGAGATACGGGGAGGGCCATAGGAGCCGGTGTCCAGAGATATGGCTGGCCGGTGTGTTTATTCAGGAGTTGCCCTTCGGAACAGGCCCAGGAAAACTGATCCAGGCCGTATCGTTTTTCCTGTTTACTTCGCAGGGCCAGCAATTCGCCCTGACGAACCGGATCCAGAAAGGCACATTGACGGCCGTAAAACAGTCCGGTATGAAGATAATTGGGAACGAAGAGAACGCCATCGGCTCCCAACCGCCGGGCAGACCAATAGAGGATTTCGAAAATACGCATGCTGACGCCCAGGCCGGGATGATCCTGACCCGGTAACTGGGGTCGTCTTTTGGAAAAAGATTTTATCGGATTTTGCAGAAGGAACCATTCCACGATAAAACAGTCGGCCGTGGTCTGTTGATGGTCGGGTAACTGAATCGGTCCGCGGCGTATGGCCTGTTCCATGCAGAGATGAGGTCCGCCGGAAATATGGGAACGGGTGCGGATGGTATGGATATAGGGATCAAGGGTATCCAGTTCAATTTTCAGCTGGGTCAAACCTTGTTTTTCCAGCTTTTCGATAACACCGAACAATTCGAACCCGCGCCGGATTCCCCGTTCACTGAAAAATCCCAGAAACCGATTAGTGCCCCGGGAGGATGATAAATCATTAAAGATATCCTGTGGTGTTAAGGGTTGGCCGCTATCATTGGATGTCATCACATAATCGGACAGGTGGCGGACGATATTCCGGTATTTGCGCGGTCGCGGCCGCAGGATGGGGTCCAGTTCGTGAACTGAATGTTGGCGTATTTTTCGGGCAAATTTCATCTATGATGACAGTGTATCGGGGAAAATTATCACTGGCAGCACCGGCATGCCAGCAGGAAATAAACAGGAATCCATTCATCTATTTGGTGATCAAGGGGCTTGACAATGAGATTATAAGTAACCATGAGGTCCAGGATCCTTTGCCAGGATGGAATCCGGCGGTAAGTCTGTCACGTTTTTCATGATATTATTGTAAATGCGGTAGTAAAACAGAGCTGGAATTGAAATCCAACAATGGAATAAACAAACAACGATGAACCGGTCTTTGCCAGTAAATTTGCCGATCATGAAAACATCGATTACGCTGTTGGTCATTTTGTTACTGCATCCCATATCGGCCCAGATCACCGGTTTCGCGGAACACTGGTTGGCAAATCCAGCCGGGACGGGATCAGAATTTCAGGAACGTCGCGACCGTCTGCGTATGGATGCCGAATTTGCTCTGCCCGGTTTCACGATTCGGACCGGAGGTGAATTGACCCAGGATACGTTTAGCCGACCGGCGTTGTACTGGCGCCTGCGTAATGCCTATATCGAATGGCAGGGGCAAAATATCGGATTGCGAGCAGGTGTGCAGCAGGTGATCTGGGGTCGGACTCAATATACATTTTTACTTGACCACATTAATCCCCGGGATTGGCGGTATTTTTATACCTGGTCGCAGGCGGATATTCGTCAGGGATTACCCCTGATCCGGGCTCGAGCATCCCTGGGAGAGAACGATCTGGAAATCATCTGGATACCCCACTATGTTGAGGATCCGGTTGTGACATGGGGACCGTGGTCCACGCCCACCGCTGAAGTGCGCTTCATTGATAGCTATACCGTTCTGTGGGAAAAGGGAAAGAACCCGGATCCGTCAAACCATGAACTAGGACTTCGCTGGGCCGGACGACTGGCTGGAACGGACTACCGCTTGATGTGGTTCAGCGGTTTTCAGGATGAACCTGTTGCCGTCTATACCGGCACGGTCTGGCAGGGCGAACCGGGAAATTCCAATTCTGATGTGACCGTTTCCTATTATGAAGATCATCCCCGCCAGGATATGCTGGGACTGGATTTGGAACGAGTTTGGGGTCCGTTCAGCATAACCGGTGAATTCGGTCGGCAGTTTGCCTATTATATCAATTCTTCACCGGCCTTTGACAGTACCTATCATTTTAATACAACGCGACTACGCCGGGAACGATGGCTGGGCATGCTGGGATTGGAAATCAGAATGCCGGGACAAATGAAAGTGGCCGGCCAGTTGATTTACCGTCGCATCGGCGAAGGCGGGTTGACCGCAGCAGCCGGACAGACAGACCGGGAAGCCACCGTTTCCTTCCGGGCACCCTTGCCGGCACTGAGTCTGGTGTGTGAAATCTGGCAACTGATGGATTTGACCGACAACAGTCGGTTTACGCAGGGATCATTCACCTGGCAATACTCCTCTCAAATTCAAATACAGGCCGGACTGACACTGCTTTCCGGACGAACCGGTACTCCCTTTGGCCGTTTTGCCAATAATGACCATTATTTTCTGGCAGCTCGTTTTGTGTTTTAGAAATCTTGATAAATGGAAACGGATAATACTAATTTCGTTTCCATTATGAGCATGCAAAATCCCCCGAACCGTATCCTGAATTCCGGCCTCGACCTGTTGCGGAAGGTGGGTCTGCGTTTCTTTACCGTTGATTATCTGGCGGAAACCATCGGGATGAGTAAGAAAACCATTTATAAATATTTTCCCACTAAAGCCGATTTAATCAACAATATGTTCGATTATTTCATGGAATACGTCCGCAAGCGATTCCGGGACATCATTAATAGTGATAAAAATGCCATTGCGAAACTGGTGGAAATCCGGGATATTCTGGCCCAGATCAATCACCGGATTTCAATCGTAAAAATGGTGGAAGTCAAAGCCCGTTATCCTGAAATCTGGCACCGGATTGAAACATTTCGCCAGGAACGACGAAATGATTTTGCCATTATTCTACAGCAGGGACAGGAGGAAGGATATGTGAGCCGGGAAAAGGATGCTAATAAACTGGCGGGGGTCATGATGATCATCATCAATGAAATTTTTCAACCTGAAACATTGGTAAAATACAATCTTTCTTTTATTGAATTATTTGATCTCTTTTTTGACTTGATCATGGAGGGATTTCTAACGGCTCAGGGGAAGAAGGTAAAGAAGGAAATGGCACATGGCTAATATAGTGAAAAAATGGTTTCTGGAACAGATGACGTCTCACCCGAAACGATCGGTAATTATCAGTTTACTGCTGACAGCCATCATCGCCAGCGGTATTCCCTTTATGGTTCTGGATGATGATTTCATGGGTCTGATTCCGGATACGATTCAATCGAAGAAAGTCTGGGAAAGAATCCTGGATCAATATGGTTCCACCGAACGGATCTTCGTTGCCTTTGGGAAGAAGAATACGGATATCATCAATGCTGATGCTTTGGCCGCCCTGTGGGATATGGTGGATACCCTCCAGACCCTGCCATCCGTGGAAGATGTCTTGTGTGTGTCCACGTTGATCCGGATCGATAATGAAGACGGGTTTTTGGAAACTGGTGATCTGCAACCATACCGGGATTTGTCCGAAGAGGATATAATCAGCATCAAGGAGTACCTGGCGAAAAATAATGACATGGCGATCCGGCTTGTCGGGCGACACGGAGATTATCTCAATGTTGTGATTCAACCGGTGCGCAATGTCACGGCGGAAGAATTCGGGAAGGAAGTTGTTCCGGTAGCGGAATACATGTTGCGGGACTGGGATGTACACTTTGGCGGTATTACCTATGTCACCAGCGTTACACCACCTCTGATTCGTAACGATGTAATGCGTCTGGTGCGGGTTGGACTTATTATTATGGTAATCATTTTGATTGCCAACCTGCGCAGTATTCCGGCCGTTCTCATGATGTTATCGGTTATCCTATTGTCATTGTTGGCGATGCTGGGATTCATGGGCTGGATTACCTGGTTTACAGGATCGAGGCGTTTTTTCTTTGGAATCATCAATTCTTCCATGCCAATTATCCTGCTGACGATTGCGGTGGCCGACGGTGTTCATGTATTGACCAAGTTTCTGCGGGAAGCACGTAAACAGGGGCATCCGCACCGGGCTTTAAAAACAACAATGAACACCCTGATGTTGCCGATTTTTCTCACGAGCATAACCACGATTGCCGCTTTTCTATCCATTGGCTTTGCTCCGATCGAACAGTTTTTAGGATATGGATTAACGATCAGTTTCGGTATTGGCTGGGCCTGGTTTTTATCGGTGTACTATCTCCCGGCTGTGATATATCTGAAAAAATGGAACCTGTCCTCAACAAGCATTGATAAAAACAGCATCTTTGACGATCTCAGTGTTCGTTTCGGAGACCAGGTATTGCAACATCCAAAAAAAGTGTTTTCTCTGGGGATTCTAGCAATTCTTATCGGTGCGTATGGCATAACACTCTTGAAAATAGAGGTAAACCCGGCGAATTTCTTTAAACCGGGTACACCCATTCGCAATAGCTTTGATTTCATAGATGAAGAAATGACCGGAGCTTATGATCTGGAAGTGGAAGTTGTGGGCGATATGAAGGACCCGGTGGTTTTACGGAAAATAGAACGCATGCAATCCTTTCTGGAAGAATCGCCCAATATTACGACCACAATCTCAATTGCCGATATCATAAAACAATTGCACCGTACGGTCATGGATGATGACAAGGCCTATGAAGTCATTCCTGACAGCCGGGATAAAGTCAATAATTTATTTACACTCTATTCCATGTCAGGTGACCCGGACGATTTCAGTTCTCTGGTGGATTATGATTATACGCGGGGATTGGTCACGGCCCTGATCCGTGATTTCTCTACCAGCATGGTCTGGAAACTAACGGATGACCTGAATGGTTTTTTGGAACCGCTCAGCAATGATAACTTTAAGACGGAGACGACAGGACTGGTCGTAATCATGCGGGATTTCATATATATCGTCATACGCAGTTCCTTTATGAGTATTGCCTTATCCGTCCTGGTGGTTTTTCTTATCGCCTGGGTATTTTTCCGTCGCTTTATCTGGGCCGTGCTGGCGGTGATTCCTCTGTCAGCCGCCATAATACTCAATTTCGGCTTGATGGGGTTGTTCGGGGTTGAACTCAGTCATGTAACCGCCTTACTCAGTTCTATCATCATTGGTGTGGGTGTCGATTTTGCCATTCACTATATTGCTCAGTATAAACATTATTTGCGAAAATATGGCAATGTACCCAACCTGAGCCATGATGTCATCAAGGATGTTGGCTATCCCATCATTCTCAATGCCGCTTCATCACTGGGGTTTGCCGCGTTGATCTTTTCATCCTTTGTTCCGGTGGAATATATTGGCGGGTTAATGGTTTTTGCCATGTTTTCAACATCGGTTGGAACCCTCACGCTCCTGGCGACATTGATATCACTCATGCGCAGTCGTCTGGCAGAAAAAATATAGGGAGGAAAATAATGAAAAAATTCATTCCACTGTTTGCCGGCTTTCTGATGGTTTCCCTCCTGTCTGGTCAAACCGGATTCGAAATTGCGAAAGCATTGCAGGAAAAGGTGAAGCCTCGGGACATGAAAGCCAATTTGAAAATGATTCTCACCAATACAGCGGGGAAGACCCGCACTTCGGAAATCCGTAGCATTACCCTCGAAGATGGGAAAAAGCAGATCATCTGGTTCTTGTCCCCCAAGGATGACCGAGGTGTTTCCTTTCTGAAAATTGAACATGAGGGCAAGGATGATGAAATGCGTCTCTGGTTGCCTGCTTTTAAGAAAGTGCGGCGAATTTCATCCAAGAAAAAAGGGGATTCATTCATGGGATCCGATATGAGTTATGAAGATATGACCAACCGGGACCTGGATGATTATACCTATGAACTGGAAGGCCGGAAAATTGTGGATGGTCAGGAATGTTATATACTTATATCCCGCCCCAAGCCCAAATTGCGAAGCACTTACTCGTATCATAAAACCTGGATAACGGTTGATGAGTTGAATATTGTGAAGGAAGAATCATACGATCGATCGCAACAGCTCATTAAAACCAAACGTATTCGCATCCACAGGATGGGAAAATACACGCTGCCCCAGGAGATCTTTGTAAAAAATGTCCAGAAGAATCATTCCACGTTGCTTACATTTGATAACATAGAAGTGGATACCGGGGTGAAGGAATCACTCTTTCAGGAAAAATATCTGAAACGACTGCCGCAATAACGAAGAAGACATTTAATACTATCATTAATCCTTAATGTGAGATAAATATGAATCATTCAACCGTAGAAAAAATCACAGACCTGGCCCGATATCATTCGGGATCGGTTGTGAGTACAACGATTATGAAAAAGAAAACGGGGACCGTTACACTGTTCGCATTTGAAGAACATCAGGGGCTCAGTGAACATTCGGCCCCTTATGATGCTCTGGTACAAGTTCTGGAAGGTAAAACCATCATTACTATCAGCGGGAAGGATTTTTCCCTGCAATCCGGAAATATTATCATTTTGCCGGCCAATGAACCCCATGCCGTTAGGGCGGTAACGAAATTTAAAATGATGCTGACAATGATTCGCGACTAGGATGACGATTTTGGACGATCCTTTTTCTGCGCAAAACCTCTGAGGTGTTAGTAATGCGAAATATCCTTCTTAGTACAGTGTGTCTCGTTCCCTTGCTGGGACAATTCTACATAACCGGTGAGGTTGCACCCATGGCCATGGTCCGTCAGTCGGACGGCGGAATTATCCAGCTCCCCACCCGGTCTATTTCAGCAGATATCGGCTGGGCGTTCAGTGAATTGGATTTGAAGTCCTCCGTCAGTCTGGAGCATCGCTGGAATTCTACAACTCTGGAGGTGGATGTACGGGAACTTTATGCGATCTGGTATCCTGAATGGGGTGAGATTAAAGTGGGAAAGCAGATTTTGGTCTGGGGCGGAGCCGACGGGAACAATCCTACCGACAATGTTAACCCCTATGATTATTATTTCATGTTTCTCCCGGGGACGGACCGGAAAATGGGAACCATACTGGCCTCTGTTACCTGGGTGACGGATATGTTTCAACTGGAAACGGTCATCAGTCCAAAATTTCAGGCCAACCGGATGCCGTTCAATGAACCGGATTTTGATTTTATTCCCATTGAAAAACCGGCCGATGAACTGATTCTAACGCCGGATAATGAATGGGAATTCGGATTGCGGCTGGGAACCATCATCGGCGAAACCGATGTTACCGTCAGTTATTTCCGCGGACATGACAGGACTTTCGTTCCATCCGCCCTGCTGAACCCGGCTCCGGATGTCATGATTCCCAACTTCGGTTACCGTCGGACCCAGGTCTATGGCGCCGATGCAGTGGGTTTCCTGGGCGAACTTACCTATCGCATCGAAGGTGCCTATTTCGATACCAGGGATGAAGACTGGCAAATTCCTTCGGCTGCGACCTATTACCAATTGGTTTCCCAGCTGGAATTCACCGGAGTGCTGGACATCCAGTTTACCGGTCAGTGGATACGGTCAAAAATATTGGATGTCAGCGGTGAACTGTTGCTACTGCCGCCAAACCAGCCACCGTCATTGATTCCTTTGACGAAAGATTATTTCCAACCGGGAATGGGGACGCCCTTTGCCATGTTGGCCGACAATGGTATCATGGCCGGTGCCAAAGCCACCTTGCTGGACAATGCCTTGGAAATCGGATTGACTACCTTTTATGATTTGGATGAACAGGGAAAAATGCTGGGATTGACAACCGACTATTCCCCCCTCGAAAATTGGCAGATGTCCCTGGGAATAACCACGCTAATGGGGGATGAGAATAAACCGGACTATCCGTTTACCGCCCTGGAGGATTTTTCCCATTACCGCCTGGGACTGACCTATCATTTCTAGTGGATGGCAGCTCCTCGGAGGGGCTTGAGGTTGAACATGATTACCGCCGCCACCAGACAGAGCCCGCCGCAAATGGTGAAGGCCAGGGGGAAATAACATCCAGATACTGCCGAAAGAAATGGCCACCAGAAACACAATCCCATACAGTGTGAACGTCGTATTCAATCCATAGGTCTGGATCAAATTCCCCCAGGATCCGGCCATTTTCACCCAGAGTGTAGCACCGAACCCGAAGCCGGCCACCGCCAATCACGTAATCAGTCCTTTTTTGTCGGGGAACCAGCGCATTCCCACGGCAATGGGCACGACATAGGCCAAGCCAATACCGGAACCGCCCACGACACCGATGAAGAAGAGCAGAGATATAAAATCGCTCCCACCGAACAAACCGGCACAGGTATATCCCAGTCCCAGCACGATGCCACCAAACAGGGCCACACGTCTGGGACCCCAGATGGGCATGATGCGACCGGCCAGGACCATCACGATGGCAAAAAAGAAGAGTCCCATACTGAAAACCGTCTGGGTTTGCGCTTTCGTCCAACCGGCGGCGACCAACGACGGTGTAAACACGGACCAGGCGTAAATCGCTCCCAGACAAAGCTGAATAAGAACCGCTCCGAATACAACCAGCCAATGGTTAGTTGCGATAATCGATCGAAATTTCATGCCGTCCCCCGAGCAAGTGGTTGAGAATGATGATTAAAAGAGGATAATCCAGTCCGAATTTGGGATTAATCCATGCCAGATGGAATAAAAGATGGTGGTTTATAAATCGCTGTGTCGGATAATTTCACCGTTGATGAGGTAAATAACATCCTCAGCGATGTTGGTGGAATGGTCGGCAATGCGTTCCAGGAATCGTGAAATGGTAATGACTTCCATCCAGGCCGGAGATCGTTCCCGGTCATTGGCGATTTTCTCATAGGTAAAGGCATACATGGACCGGTGCAGTTTGTCCATTTTTCGGTCACGGTTAATGACGGCTTCCGCCTGGGCATAATCCAGGTTCACCAGGGCATCGAGGCTTTGCTTGACCATGTCCCGGGCCAGATAAGCCATTTCGGATATGGTATCGGGGATGAGAATTTCCGGTTTATCCGCCAGGGCTTTTACCCGTCGGGCAATTCCGGTGGCCAGATCACCAATCCGTTCCAGGTCGTTGTTGATCTTCAATACCGATACCACGAATCGGAGGTCGGTAGCAACGGGCTGGTGGAGGGCCAGAATTTTCAGGCAATCCTCTTCGATCTCAATTTCTTTCATGTCGATGCGTTCATCTGCTTTGATGACCTGTTTGGCCAGTCGGTGATCCCGTTCCAGGAGGGCTTCCCGGGCCTGATCCAGACTTTCTTCCACCAACGATCCCAGCAGTAATACGTTTTTCTTGAGATCGGTGATTTCCCGTTCAAAATGAATGGTCATGATTTCTCCTTACCCAAACCGGCCGGTGATGTAATCTTCGGTTTGTTGTTTGTCAGGATTGGTAAATATTTTTGTCGTTTCGGCAAATTCAACAACTCGGCCTTCATAGAAAAAGGCGGTATAGTCAGAGATGCGGGCGGCCTGTTGCATGTTATGCGTTACGATTACGATGGTATAATTCTCCCGTAATTCCATAATCAGATTTTCAATTCGCGATGTCGATTTTGGATCCAGTGCTGAGGCCGGTTCATCCATGAGAAGGATTTCCGGTTCCACCGCCAGGGCCCGAGCGATACATAGCCGCTGTTGTTGTCCACCGGATAATTCATGGGCATTCAGTTCCAGCCGGTCGGACACTTCCTCCCACAATGCTGCTCCTTTCAGGCTTTTTTCCACAATGGCTTCCAGTTGATCCATATCTTTCAACCCATGGATTTTCGGACCGTAGGCGACGTTTTCCCAAATGGATTTTGGGAACGGATTGGATTTCTGAAACACCATGCCCACTTTTTTCCGCAGGGCCACGATGTCAGCAGGACCTTTTCCAGTATAAATATCTTCCAGATCGATAAATACACCACCCGTATGCCGGGTACCAGGTATGATGTCATTCATACGATTATACATGCGCAGAAAGGTTGATTTACCGCAGCCGGACGGCCCGATCAAGGCCGTGACCTGATTTTCGGGTATCTGAAGATTGATATCAAACAAGGCCTGGGTATTTCCGTAATAGAAATCCAGTTGTCGTGCTTCCAGTTTTATTGCATGATTTACCATATATATTTTTTCCTGAAATGTCGTCTTAGAAAAATCGCCGCCAAATTGAAAAACAGGACCAGTGACAACAGAACCAGCGCCGTACCGTATTGTTTGGGTAGGACTTTTTGCACTTCCGGATGCTGCGTGGCCAGAATGTATAGATGATAGGGCAGTGCCATTACCTGATCTAAAATGGAAGAGGGTAAACGGGGCAGGAAAAAAGCGGCGGCCGTCAGCAGAATAGGCGCCGTTTCACCAGCTGCCCGACCGATACCGAGAATGGAGCCGGTAAACATGCCCGGCAAGGCATAAGGCAGGACATTGGTGTAAATGGTCTGCCACTTGGTTGCCCCCAGGGCCAGACTCCCTTCCCGCAGGGCCAGCGGGACAGCCCGGAGTGATTCTTCGCTGGAAACAATGATGGTGGGGAGGATCATGAATGCCAAGGTAAGGCTGCCGGAGAGAATGGAGGCTCCGAAACCGAAGAAAATTACAAATAATCCCAGTCCGAATAACCCGAAGACAATGGAAGGAACGCCGGCCAGGGTTACGATGGCCAGACGCAACAAACGATTGAAGCGGTCCTGCCGGGCATATTCCGTGAGGTAAATGGCCGTTGCCATTCCTATGGGGATGGCGACCAGGACGGCTCCCGACACCAGATAAATGGTGCCCAGAATGGCCGGAAGGATTCCTCCTTCGGCACCGCTGCGACGGGGTAAGTCCGTCAGAAATTCCCAACTAATAGCCGGGAGTCCGTTGCGGATAATATCGAATATAATATACCCGATGACGCCAACTACGCTGTAGGTAATCAGGCGGATTATCCAGACAATGAAGAATTCCTTTTTCGATTGATTCATGGGTTACCGCATTTGGTATTTCTTGAGAACATGCTGGGCGACCATATTCAATCCGAAGGTTGTAATCAGAAGAACGATCCCGACCCAGAATAAAGCGGCATAATGGGTACTTCCGAAAGCCACTTCGCCCATTTCAGCAGCTATGGTTGCCGTCATGGTGCGTACCGAATCAAAGGGGGACAGTGTGATTTTTGCAGCGTTTCCGGTAACCATGAGGACGACCATGGTTTCGCCCACGACCCGTCCCATCCCCAGCATGATGGCGGCAATGATTCCCGGCAGGGCGGCCGGTGTAACGACCCGGAACGAGGTCTGTAAATGACTGGCTCCCAGTGCCAGGCTGGCCTCTTTATAGGCCCGGGGAACACTCCGGATGGCATCCTCGGAAATGGAAATAACCGTGGGTATGGCCATCAAGGCCAGGAGTAATGCTCCCGTCAGAGCTGTGAGTCCGGTGTCCAGACCGAAAAGGTTTTTCACCATGGGACTCAGGACAATCAGACCGAAAAAGCCAATGACAACGGAAGGAATACCCGCCAGTATTTCAATGAACGGTTTCAGGATTTCCCGCTCCGTGTACGAGGCAAATTCGGAGATGTACAGGGCCCCGAAAACACCGAAAGGAATCATGATTACCGTAGCCAGGATGGTGATCAGTGCCGATCCCACAATCATGGGATAAATGCCGTACTGTTCCTGTGTAAAGGATACAGGGATCCAGTGCCGGCTGAAAAGCTGATCCAGACCCGGATCGGCAATAAAGGAAAAAGCTTCTTTTCCCAGGAAAATAAAAATGAGAGCCACGACCAGAATGCTGGTAGAAGCGGCTCCCCAGAGAAGGATTCGGATTGCTTTATCCTTCCACATAAAACGGTCAGTCAGCCGTTACCGGAACGTAACCGGTTTTCAAAACGATTTTTTGTCCTTCCGGTGAAAGACAGAAATCCACCACGGCCTTCACCAGACCGGTGGACGTCCCGTTGGTATAAAAGTGCAAGGGCCGTGCAATGGGATAGGAACCGTCTTTCACGGTTGCCACAGAAGCGGCGACGGCCGGACTTCCCGGTTGATCGATGATGCGTAACACCTTTACCCGGTCGGCCGATTCCACGGCATATCCCAATCCGATGTATCCGATGGCCCATTTATCCTGGGCGACGGATTGTACGATGGCAGAAGTGGATGGCATCAACAAGGCATTTTGTGAATAATCCTTTTTCTTCATGACCCGTTTCTGGAAATAAACAAAGGTTCCGGAGCTGGATTCCCGTGAGAGCAGGACGATAGGTTGATCGGGACCGCCGACCTGGTTCCAGTTTTCAATCGCACCGGTATAGATTTTCCCCAACTGCTCGATACTCAGTTCAGACACCGAATTTTCAGGATTCACCACCACGGCAATTCCATCTCTGGCCACAACAATTTCCCGAACATCAATCCCCAGTTTCTCCGCTTGTTGTAATTCCTTGGCCTTGATTTTTCTGGAAGCGATACAAATATCGGTTGATCCATTCAGCAAGGCGGCAATACCGGTGCCGGAGCCACCGCCCGTAACGGAAATATTTACATCCTTATGCGTCTTCATATAGGCTTCGGCCCAGTTACTGGCCAGGTGAACCATGGTATCCGATCCCTTGATGGTAATGTAATCACCGGATTTGGCATTGCGGCCGCCGCAGCCAACGATCAGCAAGGCAGATAACCCCAGGAGGCTGAATAATTGTTTCATATCATTCCCTTTTATTAATAACGTCAATCTTCTTGTGAAAAAGGAAGAAATAACCTGTATTTCTTCCCCGGGAAGCTATGAGATGAATGTTAGTTTAGTGTTAGAACTCGAATATTAATCACTCTTCGGGAGCGATAATTCCGGGTCGAACAACAGGGTACGGTATGGTGATCATATCTTAAATTGAAAATTTACCGTATAGATTGATGTGGCTTCGCTGCCGTCCGTTGTAGTGTAGCGCAGCACCGGCGCAATGGAAAGACCGGCTTCAGGTTTGATATTAAACCCGGCAATGACGGATATTTCATTATTCAGGTTATCAATCCGTCCCAGAAATTCAAATTTTCTGCCGACCATGGCAGTAGTGTAGAATGAAATCAGGGGCAGGGTCGTGGTGCCATTTTGCTTCATATCGTATTCCCCGCCCAGCCGCAGGTTTTTCAGCTGCGTGGCAGCAAAAACACCATATATGACAGTGGGATCGGTAGTGCTGGGTTCGTAGGAAAACACGAGACCGGTATTGTAATCCTTGGCAACCTTCAGTTTGCGGCCTGTGATGAAACTCAACGACACCTTTTTATACGAATCGGATTCTGCTTTTTTATATCCCGCGCCATTGGTGATGAGTAAGCGGGTAGACACGGGACCGAAGGTCCTGGCATACCCCAGTCCTAGATCGGCCGAACTGGAAAATTTATATTTATCCATGGCTGATTTTTCAATAAACCGGTAGCCCCAGTTTTTTTCCTGAACCCCGAACATGTTCATTCCCTGCATACCGATCGTGATGGTACCCACGTGGGTCTTCCAGCTGAGTTTGGCATTCTTGATATAGGTGTACAGTCTGGTCGGAGATGTACGGTTTACCTGAAGGGTTACCCTGTCAACGGCGGTGGGGATTTTCTCCCGGCCGGCATCAATTTGAAACTTATAACTGAGTTGATCCGAAAGTTTTTTCTGATAAGTAAAATAGGCCCGGTTCAGATCAAAGGCCGAATTGGAACCGTCATTGCGGTATTCGAAAAATGTCAGACCACTGAATTTATTGGTTTGGGCATAAATGCCGCTCAGTAACAATAGGAAAATGATGAAGGTCCTCACCTGGCTCATTTGGTTCTCCGCGTTAATGATGTATGATTGTTTTGGGAATCGGAAAAATCCGGGACGGGAAACTATTAGTGTATTGTTAGGATAATGTTAGTAATCGATTATTTCCCTTTCCATTGGTGTTTATGATAGAGATCAGGGAGAAACGTTACAGTGAGAAGTGGAAAAAAGGTGGAATCAGGTAGACATTTTTCAGTGTAAGCGACCAGGGAAACGAAAAGGCCGGCAAGGCCGGCCCTTCCGTGTTTGGTGAGTATTCACCAGGTGAGGTATTATTATTTCAGAAGGGTCAGCTTTCCGTCGGCAATCTGATTCGGAGTTTTGACCTGATACAGGTAAATCCCCGACGGCAGGGCTGATCCGTTTTGATCAATTCCCGACCACCGGAATTCATGCCGAGAACCGTTCAGGTGATGAAACTGTTCGGTATAAACCAGGGCTCCGTTCAGGGCATAGACGGAGAAAGTCAGTTCATGTGCGCTGCCTAAATTGACCTGAATGCGGGTCGAGGGATTGAACGGATTGGGGTAACTGGAAACAATCCGAAAGTCACCCGGAACAGAAGCGGATTGAGAAGGGTCATCAACATCCAGCAATACATTGTTCTCGTCCAGCCAGGACCAGCCGGCCAGCCAGTTATGGTTGCTGGCAAAGGCACCGCGGTAGTTGGTCTGTACAAAAAAATCATCGGCAATCACGGAATCCACATCGCTGTAGGCGGGACCACCGGCAGTCGGTCGCGGATCGACACTGACGACAAAACCATCACTGCCCATGGTATAGGAAAGACCGGGATCAAGAGAATCGAAAACAAAAGATTCCACCGTATTATCCTGAAACGGATCCGCCACGTTCCACATGAGAATGTGAGGTGACAGATAGAGGTAATCGGGATATCCGGCAGCCTGGGCAGTCGTCCAGTTCTGCGTAACCACTTCGGAACCGTTATCATCATTTTCAATGCCGTCACCGGCGCCCCCAACAATGATATAGTTCCGGAAGTCGCCCCCGGTCCCTTCCCGCAGCTTTAAAATGTCACTGCTGGCGTCTCCACCGATGATCGTAACATTGGCAAAACGGGGATGAGAGCGAGGTTGGGAATCCAGGTCACCGTTGGTCTTATTGTCCATTTCATGGGCCCGATCACTATCGGCGGCCTTTTGGACAAATAAGAATTGACCACGTCCCTGGTAGCCTTCATCGGTGTCAAAAGCATCATCTTTCACCTGTACGACGGAACAATATTTCAAATCAACCGTGCCGCCGAACATTTCGAACCCATCATCGGCGTTCAGACCCACTTCACAGTATTCCACGGTAGTACCGCGCCCAACTCCGGCCAGAGTAATGCCATTGATTTCATTATCAGCACCAATTACGGAGCCACCGTTGTATACCCGGACATAACGGAGGACACCGGAATTGTCATCGGGATCGGTCCCGCCGTAAAGCACTCCGGCGATTCCTTCTACGAAATTTTCTCCGCCCGTGGTACTGATGGGAGCCTTACCATTCAGGATCAAACCACCCCAGAGGCCGCGGCCGTTGCCATAGTTGGGATCGGTTTCCAGGAGTTCGGAGCGAAATGTGATGGGAGCATCGATGGTTCCTTCGGCCATGATTTTTGCACCCCGTTCAATGACCAGGGCCGGTGCCGTATTATTGGCATCGTAAATCCCGTATTTACCGTAGATGTTGGTCCCGGCTTCAATCGTCAGCGTAACGCCGTCTTTGACAAAAACCTGACCGGTTAATCGATAGGTATTGGTTGCCGTCCAGGTGACGTCCGATGTAATATCGCCGCTCACATCAATTTGAGCAAAGCCGACAGTGACAAACATCATCATGACGGTTAGTAATGTATTTTTCATTGTTTTTCCTTTCGGTTGTAATTATCGATAAAATGAAATTCCGACGGAAAAATCTCTCCCGGGGTTGTAGGTCCTGGTAGGATAGATCTTTCCCTGATAGTTGTGAGCAATGACAACACTGTCATTGAGAAGATTTTTTATTTTTAGCGAAAGGCGCACCGGGCCCAGCTTCTTGTGCAGGACAATATTCATGGATTGGAACGGTAATTCCCAGTAACTCCCGGCGACATCACCCGACAGGGCCAACAGACGACGACTGAACGTATTGTAAACCAGATTAAGATCCAGGCCTGACCGGGTAATGAAATTCAGCGAGAGATTAAAAACCAGATTGGATTGTCCCTGCAACGGACGGCTCTTATCGGTGACGCGATTATAAATTTTGACGATATCCGGTGCCGAATTTCCTTCCGCCACGATATAAAGGGCAGATGAATCAGGTGCGTTTACTTCCGACCGGCTCAGGGTGAGATTGGAATTAATGGTGATAAAGCCATATCGGGCCGGGATGACATTCAGATGTTTGCGGTATTCAAATTCCAGTCCCGACAATCGGGCGGATTTGGCATTCTGCCAGGTCTGGTAATAGGAACGTCCGAATCCGGCTACGATTGATTCTTCAATGGGATGCCGAAAATGTTTCTGGTATAATCCCAGCGAAATGATATCCATTCCCTGTGGTGTATAATCCAGGCGAATATCCATATTCTGAATCTTGGTATTCTTCAGGAAGGGAAAACCAATGGCAACATTGGCCAGAAAGAAAGGCTGATATTCATAAGGTGCATATTCCCGGAATTGTGCCCTGGCAACCGTTCGGGAGTAGGACTGACGCAATTTCAGTTTGTCCGTCACGTTATAATTCACAATGAAAGCCGGCAGAAAATCGTTTTCACATTTGGCAAATTCGATATAGGTAGTATCCATCGACTGATCTTCGTGACGGGTAGTGTAAAACGGACGGTAACCGGTGACGGGATGATGGGGAGACATGGTCAGACTGTAAATTTCATTTCTCACCCCGAAACGTATCTGTACTTTATCCCGGAAGAGATCATCCTTGCTGAACATCAGATAACCGGCGGCTATGGTTTCGCTGGCCCGGTAGGCATCGGTGTTCTTTGTTCCTTTTCCCGTGGCGGTCCTTTCGGAAAACAGGTATCCCTCATGAATCCCGTCCCGGTCCACACCGGCCAGTTGGTTGAACTGAGTGCCGGCATGGAATTCATCCCGGATATAATTCAGGGCAGAATCATTGCGGATTAAATCACTGGAATAATCGATAACAAGGAGGCGCCGGCTGAAAGTTCGCTGTTTCCGATCGTGCTTCAACCCCAGTTTTATTTTTCCCCTCTGTGACGTGATGGTATGATCATAGGCCACGGTTCGGCTGTCTTCATACCCCATGCTGCTGTATAATTCAGCCGGGTCCACGGCGTTGCGCGCATAGACCTTGTACAAACCAACGCTTTCATCTTTCTGATACTGATGCTTTATGGCGTACGGTTCATAAAGTATGGATTTGCCAAAGGTGTAGTTGGCTTCAATATCATGTGTGAATTTTTTTCCGGTTAACTGCTGGTTATAGGTTAGGGTGTTCAGATTGATGGATTTTTCATGGTAGAGCTGATTGATAAACAATCCAGATTCATCAATTTCACCGGAACGGCCCAGAAACATATTGTACACATCCTTAGATGTATGAGTGAAGATGGAACGAAAACTGATTTTCAAAGCATCCCGGAATGAAATACCGGTGCTGGCACTGATGCCTAGATTCGTAGAATATTGATATTGATTCCGGTCCAGTTGAATGTCGTCGGGAATTAATATTCGGGATGAGTCGTTAATGCCCTGCATCTTGGCGGCGTAGCGCACCTGGTTTTCGTGGTGATGGGTATAGCGGCTGGAAAAATTACCATCGATCATATAACCGGCTTCCAGGTCGGATGTCAGTTCATATTTGGTTCCGTAAGTCAGGCCCACGGAGGCCGGTAGGCCGGACTGGCTATTCTTCTGTGAAAAGACCCGGGCAAAACGACGGTTGGTAGGATAATTCAGTGTTTTCCATAAATATTCACGATAAGCCAGACTGTCGGGGTTAGGGACCTGCATACTATCAATCCGGATCCCAAATACGGTGGTAGTTGTATCAAAAGTCCAGGTATAATCGTCCAAAAGGTTTTCCGCGAAATCGGGAGGACAACAGGCCAGATTGACTTCCTTATCCCCGAATCCGGAGGGCAGATCGCGGACGCCCTTATCAAATCCAAGTTTATCCATGGAGCCCCCCATATTTCTGATGAATACACTTCCCGGGACAATGTTGCTGTTTACGCTGGCGCCGATTTTCACACGGTAGATTGTGCGATCGGGATATACCTTTGTCTTGATGTTGACGTTTCCGCCGCCGAATGTACCGGGCAGGTCGGGACGATAACTTTTGGTGACATCAATGGCTTCAATGATGGCAGTACTAAATATGTCCAGCGGTACGGCACGTTTTTCGGGTTCGGGACTTGGCATGCTCACGGCGTTCAACTGGGCGGAGCTGTATCGGTTGCCCAAACCCCGCACCACGAGATAGCGATCATCCATGACAGTGACTCCGGTTACCCGACGGAGGGCGGCAGCCACATTACTGTCGCCGGCCCTGGCCATCTGGGTGGCGGAAATATTGTTCTGAATTTCAACGGACTCCTGCCGGCGAGCAAATGCGGAAAGTTCGTTGTCACGTTTCGTATCGGCCGCTACCGTGACTTCGCTGCTTTGAATGATGGCCGGCGCCAACTGAACATTGATATGTTTCTGTTCTCCGGCCGTCATGACCAATGTTCGACCGGCCTTTTCATACCCCATGTAAGTGACCTTCATGGAATAGGTCCCGGCCGGAATTCCGCTGATGGAATAATATCCGTCATAATCGGTCGCGGCACCAAGGGATGTCCCTGTGATAAATACATTGGCGCCAATCAGGGGGTGTTGACTGTCCTGATCGGTAATCCGACCGGAAAGGGTACCGTGGTCTTGCGCAGCGATCAGGGATACGATACCGGCGATAGCCAATGCGAGTATTCTGATGGATGGAATTGACATTATTTTTCCTTAAATGTGTGAATTACTGACTGCATTCGCGGAAAGATTAGAGGTGGGGTATTAGGATGGGATGAGAAGAAAGTTTGTATTCGGTTAGAACAGGGCGAGTATTCTAACACAATTGGCCGGGACCGGTGATTTACCGGACAGGAGAAGACTTAGTATGGGGCGGAAGTTAGCGCGGGAGGGAAATGGTGAAGGTACTGCCCCGACCCAGTCGACTATCGACAGAAACGGTGCCATGATGAGCCAGTACGATATGTTTGACGATTGCCAGTCCCAGTCCCGTACCACCCAGGGCCCGGCTGCGGGCCTTGTCGACCCGATAAAACCGTTCGAAAAGACGGGGTAAATGTTGTCGTGGTATGCCCTGTCCTTCATCCTGGATTTGAATTTTGACTTGGTGATCATCACGGAAGCTGGAAAGAAAAATCGTTGAATGTTCGGGACTGTATTTGACTGCATTATTCACCAGATTATTAATGGCGGTCTGCATTAACTGAACATTGATATCGACTTTCATCCCGGGTTCGCATTCCATTTGGAAGGTAATATCTTTTTGCCGGGCCTGGGATTCGAAATCCCGGATGGCCGATTCGAAGAGGGGAGCCAGAGCGGATGGATGTGTTTCAATATCGCCGCCTTCACTTTCCCGTTCAATACGGGATAGTTCAAGTAAATCTTCGATAATTGCATTCAACCGGCTGGACTGACGATCTATGATATCAATGAAATGCTCAACCTTATCCTGATCCCGGATGGCACCATCCTTCAGGGTTTCGATAAAACCCTGAATGGCGGTGATAGGCGTTTTCAATTCATGGGATACGTTGGCGACAAAATCACTGCGTATTTGTTCCAGGCGTCGGATGCGGCTAATGTCATTCAGTACGAACAATGCCCCGAATTTGCTCCGGTTAGTTCCAATCAGGGGCGTACCGGTGACCTGTAAATAAATATTCTGCTCCCGCCGGACAATGATATCCGTCTCCAAAGCCTTCTCACTGTTCAGAACATCCCGGATAAAGGCTAACAAATTCGGGTGACGGATGATTTCATGGATGGAATGCTGATACCAGGAGTTATCCGGAATATCAAGCAGGGTCAGCGCCGTGGCGTTAATTCGTAGAATATGATCATTCTGGTCGATGGCAAGAACACCTTCAATCATGCAGGACAACATGGCCTCAAGTTCATTGCGTTGATGCAGGATAGTTTCAAAGCGTTCGTGGAGTTGCTCTGCCATACGATTCAGGGATTTGGCCAGACCGCCGATTTCCTCCGTATTGTGCATGGGGATCTTTTTTTGAAAATTTCCTCTGGCGTAGCGGGCAGCCCCTTCCTGCATCCGTTTTAGCGGCGCAGTGATTCGCCGGGACAAGGTATAACTCACCAGTGCCGTGAGGAAAATGACAATAAATCCGCTGATCCAAACCCGGTGCTGCAGAGCCTGGATGGTATTCTGCATGCGGTCCAACGCCATGGCGGTGCGGACTATGACTCGTATCTCTCCATCGATGGTGAGGGGAATCGCCACATACAGCATGGGCGTTTGCAGGGTATGACTGAAGCGGGTATTGGTACCGGTATCTCCGCGCAGAGCTACGAGGATTTCAGGCCGGTCACGATGATTATCCATCACATTCGGGTCTTCATCCGTGTCGGCGATTACCTTGCCGTCAGGACGAATGATGGTAATGCGAAGTTGGGTGTCTATTTTTAGTTCCGAGACCTCATATTGCAATTCCCCGGGGTCGTCATACCGGTTATTTGATATGATATGCCGTATAATTTTTGCGTTGGTTAGTAAATCCTGGGTTGTGGATTGCTGAATATAATTACGAATCGTATTGGTGCTGATCATACCCAGGGCAATGATGGCTACCAGGGAAATCAGGAGAAACAGGGGGAAGAGTTGAAAAAGAAGGGGCTTAGAACTTTTCATGTTTGAATTTATATCCAACACCCCGGACCGTCTGAATGAATTCTCCCTTATCCTTAATTTTCTTTCGCAGTCCCACAATCTGAAAGTCCACGGAACGATCCGTAACGGGATAATGGTCCCCGTGGACGTATTCAATGATCTGGTTGCGGGTATAGACCCATCCCGGATGAGATGCCAGCAGGGACAGAATGCGAAACTCCGATTTTGTCAGATCAATTCGTTGCCCGTCGATCGACACGATATGCTTTGATTTGTCAATGGTAATCCCTTCGATGACCAGTACATCGGGACTGTCTTCATATCTCCGGCTGCGCCGCAGCAAAGCTTCGACTCGGGCCACCAGAACCCGCGGACTGAAAGGCTTGGTCATATAATCATCGGCGCCGATTTCCAGTCCCCGGATGATATCCGCTTCTTCGCCCCGGGCCGTTACCATAAGAATGGGAATTCCGTCTGTATTGTGATCACCTTTGAGCAGGCGGCAGATATCCAGGCCGTTAATTCCCGGCAGCATGATATCGAGAATGATGAGGTCCGGCCGGTGGTTTCGGGCCCAGGTCAATCCCCGGTCTCCGTGCAATGATCCATGGCAGCGGTAACCGGCATTTTCGAGATTAAACTGGATCAACTCCAGAATATCCGATTCATCTTCTATGATCAGGATTTGTTTCATATCCTATTTCTGTTTAAGCGAATGTTACAACAGAAACATTAGAATATGATTAGGAAATATGGAATTTTAATTCCGCAGTGGTTTGCCCCGTTTCAACATATAGCGAATCCGGTCGTGGGTCAGGGGTTCTCCGGCCAGGGAAACGAAGGCCTCACGCTCAATATCCAGTAAATATTGTTCA
>JBHHUC010000118.1:0-3232 GCA_046861395.1 Fidelibacterota bacterium | reverse complement strand
ACCGTTGAACCCGGCGGTAACGTGGGTATTGGCACCACGACCCCTAGTGAAAAACTAGACGTAGCCGGAAATCTAAAATTGTCTGCCGGTGGTGCTTTGATTTTTCCTGATAACACCAGTTTGACCAGTGCTTCACTGGGTGGATCAGCTTCATCCCTGTCCACACCGGGGAATGCCGTCATCACCGCCGATGCTGATGCAGCCGGCACCGGAGATGTTCAGTTGAAAACCGGAAATAACACCCAGATGGTCGTAACCAACAATGGGTTGGTCGGCATAGGTACCACGACGCCGGACACGAAAGTTACGATTTCAGATGCGGCACCGTACATCAAATTCAATGATACAGAAGGTGGCAATGCCTGGCAACTGGGAAGTTATGGTGGATTCAGGTTCTTGTTAAGTGAGGTTTATGCCGGTGGTTCCTCAGAACGGTTGAGCGTCGCCGAGGGTGGTAATGTGGGGATCAATAATGGAAGCCCGGATGCCATGCTGTCCATCGATGCAAATGGAAATGGGGATTTGATAAATACACACACATCACATACTACGAATGCCAAAATATTTCAGGTCCTGCAAAATAACAGCGACGGTATGGTGAAAGTCAATGATGCCAATGGGAACACCAGTGTCCAATTAGACGGATATTCCGGCGGGACCAGTTTTATCCTATCTAAACTGGGTATTGGGACTGCTTCCCCCCAGGATGCGCTTCAAATAAACGGTGGAGCCTTATTGAAAGATCGCCTGCGTCTCATGCGGACCAGTGGACCGAACTATATTGATTTCAATAATAATCAAGATTTGATTTTCCGGTCCATTGATACCACTGATGCCAATGCCGCCACCCGGATGATTATTCAGACGGATGGGAAGATCGGCTTAGGGACAACCGCACCCACAGAATTCCTTGATCTTACTTCCAGTCTTCCATATATGCGTTATACGGACACAGATGGCGGTAGTGCTTGGACTATCGGTAATTACGGCGGTAACAGGTTTTTATTCAATGAAGTTACCAGCACGGCAACACATGAGAGACTTTCATTGGCAGAAGGGGGGAACATAGGTATCAATAATACGGCTCCTGATGCAAAACTTTCCGTTGATGCTGACTCTGATGGTGACCTCATTAATGCTCACACATCACATGCGTCCAATGCAAAAATATTCCAGGTATATCAATCTGGAAATGATGGGTACTTACGATTAAATGATGGCAACGGAAATAATATTGCTCAAATCGCCGGTTATTCGCAAGGATCCTCTTGGTTTAATAGCCAATACGTTGGGATCGGCACGAGTACTCCGGCAGCGAAACTTGATATCGAAGATACCAATGACCCGGTGCTGAGAATGGGTCGTGCAGACGGCACTTATTGGGATCAGGTGGTGACCGGGGCCAACAGTTGGTATTACAAGCTTCGTAACAACGGGAACACCTATTTCGAAATGCATGGTGACGGCAGCGGATGGATGCAGGGGTCACTGGCCCAGAACAGTGATCAACGGTTAAAACGGAATATTCGTACGATTGACTCAGCTGTGGAAAAAATTACCCGTCTGCGGGGTGTAAAATATCAGTGGCGGGGGGACGAATTCCCCAATCGACATTTTGACAACAATTTCCATCTTGGATTTATTGCCCAGGAAATCGAATCTGTATTTCCGGAATTGGTGCAGGAAGGATCCGATGGATATAAATCTGTTATCTATAACGGTATTACCCCCGTTTTGGTAGAGGCAGTAAAAGAACAGCAACGGGAGATTGAGGAACTGAAAGGGCAGAATCAAACCCTTCAGGAGACCCTTCAACAAATTCAGGCTCAGTTGAATCAACTCACGGAAGGCTCAGGAAATTATTAATCCTTTTCATCTTGTTTACCGTGAACCTTAATTCCGTGAGAATCTTATGAAAAATCGAATACAAATTCTCCTACTTATCGCCATGCTTTTTGGACTGGGGACCAAGGGAGTGGCTCAGACCCAATGCGATCCCCAATATTCCGTTTTCAACTTTACCGTACTAAATGGGGTCTTAGTGGGTAATAACACCACTAACCGTGTGCAAATGAATGCCCTGCAGTCCTTTGCCGGAGCAACAGCATATTATCAATCGGATCATTCCCTGGCATCAGGGTTCTGGGGTTATTATCTCACGGAACCCTTCGGCCCGAAGGTTACGGCCTCGGATGGAGACCACGACGATCGAATCGAAGTCTCCTGGATATTAATCGATGATGCCATTGGTCCGCCGGTAACAGGTAGTCTGGCTTCTATATACCGTAATGGATCCCTATTAACCACCGTTCCGGTGACCCAAACCACCTACCAGGATTTCAACGTTTTTCCTGGTGAATTTTATAATTATGAAGTCGTGGTAGAAAACGATCTGGGGCAAAGTTACACCAGCGGTGATGTTGGATTCCTGAATCCCAATGGCTTGATCATGGGGACAGTCAAAACCATGAATCAAACTCCAGTACCGGATGTGGAAGTTCGTCTTACACCTAATCTTGGCTTGGCATTAGAATTTGACGGCCTGCAGGATTTTGTCGTTTTTGATTCCCTGTCAACCATTCCACTTGATACCACTTATACCGTGGAAGGGTGGTTCCGCGCCTATCCCGATGCCACGGTTCAAACTATTTTTGCCGCATCCGAAATCGGACATTTAGCAACAAACCTCTACCTTTGGCTGGGATTGAATGAAGCGGGACAGGTTGTATTTCAGCAACAAGCTGAGTCCGGCAACGGCGCCACGGATGAATTGATCTCCCTGGCCAGCTATAATGATCTGGAATGGCATCACGTCGCTGCAGTCCACGATTCCTCCAGCATGTTATTGTATGTGGATGGGGACCCTGTGGATTCCATCACGTCCAGTGCGCTTCTTGCGGTCCAAGCCAACGTTGTTTTTGGGAAGCAGTCACCGCTCACGGATGCGAACTATTTCCACGGTAGATTAGATGATTTCCGTTTCTGGACATCGGCTCGTTCGCAGGAACAAGTTCGGCTTTTCGACCAAATGACACTCAATGGGGAAGAGGCGGATCTTTATGCCTACTGGAAATTTGATGAAGTTCTGGGGGATAAAATCTTTGATCTGACCAACCATAATGTGGATGGCCTGATTTGCGGACTGGACCGAACCGAACTCCACGCCCCCGTCTATGTGAGTGGCTTGTCCAACGAACAGGGTCAATATGTGATTAAAGGGATTTATTACGGC